>JACMNN010000240.1 GCA_014378555.1 Burkholderiales bacterium
TCGTACCAAGCTTAGGCGTAGGCCCGCGCGAACTCTTGGGGGTTGTGGTGGAAATGGCGAGAAATCTTCTCGTAAGCCGGGTCCATCCTCAACGAGAGGTCGGTCGTGGCCATGAACGGCGCGTGACGTTTTGTCGAATCATGTGCGTCTGGCACAGTGCCACCACCGGCGCCGTCTTTCGGCTGCCACTGATGACCACCAGCAGGGCTCTTGGTCAGTTCCCATTCGTAGCCGAACAGGGTGTCGAAATAGCTGTTGTCCCAAGTGATCGGCGTGGGCGTCCATGCGCCTTCTAGGCCGCTACTGATGGTGTCAACGCCTCTACCGCTACCGAAGCTGCTGGTCCAACCCAGGCCTTGCTCGGTGATGTCAGCGCCTTCAGGCTCTGGGCCTTTGAAATCTTCAGAGGCAGCGCCGTGGGTTTTGCCAAAGGTGTGCCCGCCAGCACAAAGAGCCACCGTCTCGTAGTCGTTCATCGCCATGCGGGCGAACGTTTCACGAATGTCGCGCGCTGCAGCGATCGGGTCGGGGTTGCCATCCGGTCCCTGTGGGTTGACATAAATCAAGCCCATTTGAACCGCACCCAAAGGCTGCTCAAGTACGCGGTCACCGGTGTAGCGCTCGTTGCCCAGCCAGGTCGCCTCGGGGCCCCAGTAAATCTCTTCGCCCGGCTCCCAAACGTCCGCGCGGCCGCCAGCGAAGCCAGCAGTTTTGAAGCCCATTGATTCCATGGCAACGTTGCCAGTCAACACAATCAAGTCAGCCCATGAAATTTTGCGGCCATACTTCTGCTTGATTGGCCACAACAAACGACGCGCTTTGTCGAGGTTCACGTTGTCCGGCCAGCTGTTCAGAGGCGCGAAGCGCTGCGTGCCAAAGCCTGCACCGCCGCGACCATCACCGATGCGGTAGGTGCCGGCACTGTGCCACGTCATACGCACAAAAAACGGACCGTAATGACCGTAGTCGGCTGGCCACCAATCTTGCGAATTGGTCATCAATGCGTTCAGGTCGGCAACCACAGCGTGCAGGTCGAGACTTTTAAACTCTTCGGCGTAATTGAACGTCTTGCCCATTGGGTTCGACAGTTCAGAATGCTGCTGCAATATGCTCAGGTTCAGTTGGTTAGGCCACCAAGATGCGTTGTTTCGGCCACCCGCTAATGTGGGTTTGAGCGTTGCACCCGGGAACGGGCATTTTGCTTCGGTTGTCATGTTTTCTGATTCGCTTTCGATTGGCTAGAACCGAAGTTTAGGTTTTTATTAGGAACCTATTCACGACTAATTCTCATCACACTGATCGTGCGGGCAACGATATTTCTCGATCAATGAAGCGCGTCAGGCCAGACCAAGCGTGCCTTCGATACCTTGAATCCGCTTGCGCAATTGACGCGCACATTTGCGCAAGCGGGCGGGCAAGCTTGGTGCCGTGTCCGCGAAACGGCGCGACTCGCGCGACTCAGCGCCAGCGAAAGGTCAGGATCGCGTCAAGGCTGGAATCTTCTTTTCCTGCCTGAGCGCGCAGCGTGATGCGCTGCGAAATCCGGTACACCAATTGCACCGTACCGGCGGCACCCGCGAGCCCTTGCTCGTAGCCAACGTACACCTTATCCGAAATCTGTTTGCCGACGGTGACCACCACATCTTTGGTGCTGCTGCCGCCGTTAGCTTGCCGAATGGAGAGTGTGTCGAGGCCCAGTTTGCTGCTGAAACTGCCGCCGCTTTGGCCCGACAACAGCGCAATCGCGGCGGTTTGAATCAGCGCGGTTTCGTCGCGCCCCAGCTCGTCGAAATTGCGTCCGAGCACCAACATCGCCAACTTGTCGGTATCGTTGCGCTCAGGCGAGGCGTAGAGCTTGATGCGTGGCTGCAAGGCGGTTCCCGCGATCGACACGCCCACCCGATCATCGTTTTCACGATTCGGACGCAGCGCCAGAATATCGAGGATTGGATTGTTCAGTGGGCCGACGAAACGCACCACGCCACGGTCTACGTCGAGCATCTGGCCGTATGCCTCATAACGACCGCCCTCGGCACGAACGTTCCCGACCGCGGTTAACACCCCCGATGGCGTGGTCAGCGTCAGCTCCCCCGCCAGTCGCGTTTCGATGCCACGCCCCTTGAGGCGCAAGTCTTTGCCTAGGTCGACCACCAGATTCATGGTCACTTTCGGTGCGGCACCCGTTGCCACTGGACGCAGCGCATCGCTTTTGCGCATCACCACTACATCGTCGGACAACGTAGGCGCCCCAACTTGCGTGATGTCAATCAGCCCACGATCCACCGTTAATTTGCCGTTGATCAGCACCTGCTTGGCCGCGAGCGACAAACTGGTTTGACCGCTCACCTCGACCCGTCGATCGACACGTGTTAGCACCGCAAACTGCTCAAAAACCACGTTCATTGAGAACGGTGTTTTACCGTCGAACGGTCCTTGACCATTGACCCGAACGGTGCCCGTCCCGGCGTGGGCGCTGACGTTTTCCAGACGCATGGTGTTGCCATCAAACGCCACCCGGCCTTGCCCGCGCGTAATGTCAACACCCTCGAGCGGATTGCGAAGGCTTGCATTGGCCAGCGTCAGCGCGCCGCTTGCGGTGGGCGTACCGAGCGTGCCACTTAAGCTTGCGCTGCCGTTAATGCCGCCGCCCAGTCGCCAACCGGTCGGAAGCAAACTGTTCCACACCGAAATGTCGTCCATCCGCGCCTGAACGTTGCCGGTCAGAGCAGATACAGCACTCGGCAAACCAGCGCTTTCCAACGTACGAACACTCGCGTTAACTTCGGCGCGACCGAGGCGCTGGCCTTCGCCGATAAACGCAATTTGCCAAAGATTCGCGTCCGCCTTCAAGCGCAAGGACAGCTCGCGCAAGCCAAGCAACAACGCGCCGTCGTTATCTCCCGCCCGCAGGTCACCGCTCGCCCGCGCCAGCTCAACTTGAGCGGCAAAAGAGGGCGTACCCAACATTCCATTTACCTTGAACTGGCCCTGCATTTGCAGGTCACCGCTCAGATTGTCGTCGCCCAAACGTCGCGCCAATTCGGCCAATGAGAACGACTCGACCCGACCCGCGAAATCGAGTTGCGGTAGTCCGCCACCCGCTGCGGCTGGCGCATAACGCGCACGATCCCACGTGACCGCAACGCCCGCGACAGAGGCGCGTCCAGGCTCTATGCTGAAGGTGGTCGCTTGGCCTTGGCCCAACTTCGCGCCCTCCGCTCCGCGTTGCCAGCGCAGCGCAAGTGTTGCAACCGAAAGCCAGTTTTGTTTGCCGCGGGGATTGACCGTAGCCGCAACTTCCTCATCAACATTGAGCGGCTGAACGGTGGCTTGCCAGCCGGTCGGCACACCCGCGCGATCAAAACTAAGCGCACCTGTCAGCACGCTATCGAGCACAAACTTTCGCGACTTCTGGCGCAGCGTGGCCTGCGCGGTGAGGCGATGGTTAGCGAGCGTGCCACGGCCTTGCAGCGTCAGGTCAACCTCAGGCGCGGGCACCACCCCACTGGCCGGCACGTCAGCACCAACCACCACCGGCGCACGATCGGGTCGCAGCCGTTGCGCCGTGACATCAAACAATAGCGGCGCATCGGGTTGCAACGCAGCCTGCAGTGTGCCTTTAAGCAGTGCAACAGCGGTGCCAGAGGCCACCATATCGGCCCCCTCAAAACTAGCCTTAATTGCCGGAGTTTTCCAGCCGCCCGTCACTTGGCCGTCGGCAATCAAGCGACCTTGCAACGCGGTGTTTTGCACCTTGGCTGTGGCTAATAACTCATTCAACGCTGAAGCATCGAGCTTCCATTGCAACACGTCGCTGACTGCGCCAATGCGCCCGGTCCAATTGACGTTGTTGCCACCCAAACGCGCTTGCCCGTTGCTCTCAAGTCGCAATGGATTACTAGCAGTAGTCAGCGCCTCAACCAAACGCGCGTCGAACTTTGCGGTCAGCGCTTGCCCCGCCCAGCGGCTGTCTTGCAACTGCGCTTGCAGGTTGAGTGACAGCGCTTTTTGCAACGCATTGGCTGGCAGCGCGGCGGTAACTTTCAGTGCGCCGTTGAGTTGCGCGCTTTGCGTTGACGCAGCGGTTGACCACTGAAAGGGGTCGAGGCGTATCCACTGCGCGTCGCTGTCAATCTGCCATGTTTTACTGTTGACGCTTCCCAGCAACTGCGCCGTGCCGGTAGCGGTCAGTTGGCTGTCACCCACGGTCAGTTTCAGTTGCTTCAGATCGATTTTTTGTGCGAGCAATTGCGCACCAAATTCGCCGACAAATCCTTTGCGCAACGCGATCGGAACGGTGCGTAAATCGCCTAATGCCGCACCGGTCAGTCGCGCTTGCAACGCGATAGGCTGCTTCGCAAAATCAATGCCGCTGCCCTCTGCGCGCACCTCGCCATTGAGTTCCAGCGCCGGCAATGTGCTTTGCAATTCTTGCAAGCGAACACCACGCGCATCGAATTTGATCGCCCACGGCCCGTCTTGCCATTCGCCACTGCCGGTGATGCTGCCTGCGGCTGCTCCACCTTGCAGACGCGCATTGAACTGGTTGATCGTCCAGCGCTTCGGCTGATTAACCACACCGTTGGCACGCACCAATAATTCCGCAATCGGCAGGCGCCCGCTGTCGACGCTTCCGGGCAGCGTGTTGACCGCGTTGATGTCAATTTGCAGCGGCACTTTGTCGAGCGCGATGAGGGCCTTGCCGGTGAGCGATGTTTGCGGCAACGAGGCGCGCAGTTTGCGCAAATCTAAGCGATCAAACGCAGCGTTCAACGTGGTCACCGGTACCGCTGCAAACGGGCGCACAATGGCTTGCGCGGTCAGCGTTTGATCGGCGGCAATGACGGCGCTGTCGACCTTAATCTCGCGAAGCGTTCCGCGCAACTTGGCATCGGCCGACCATCGCAGGCTCCCGCCCCCCGGGGGGGAGGGTTGGGGAGAGGGTCTTTGCGCACGAGCGGAGTTTGCATTTGCAACGCCCTCTCCCCGGCCCTCTCCCCCAGGGAGAGGGAGAAAGCCAAGGGCCTCACGTGCTTGAATCTGCGCTTTAAGTGGCATCGGCGCGGCGGCGCCCACCTCAACATCGCCACTGATTTGCAGCGTATCGATGACCGCAGAATTCAGCGTGACGGTGTGCTTGTCATTCTCGAACGCGAGCTTGCCGCGAACGCTCTGAAGCACCGTACCCGATTGATCCGCAGCGAGGGATTCCGCTCGCACCACCAACTTGCCAACGTCGAGCGCATCGACTCGCAGCACCATCGGCAGCTGCAAGTTTTCCGGCGCGGCCGTCGGCTCGTCCGGGGTGCGCGTGGTCACGGTCACCGTATCCGCGGTGAGCGTCTTAAAGTGAAACAGCGGGGGCCGCACCTCGTAGTCGCGCAACTCGTAGCGCAGACCATCGATCACGATGTCGGCGTTCTTGGTATGAATGCGCACTTGCTTTGCGCCGAAGCTACCCCGCAGGTCGCCGGACGGTTCGAACACCTGCACCGCGTCCGAGCTAAGCCCCGGCAGCCAAGACAGCAATCGCTGTTGCCCGCTGAGGTTTTGTATCAACCAAAACGCGCCGCCAATCACCAACGCGGTGACCGCGATGAGCGATGCGCCCAAGCCAAGCGACGTCCACAGTAACCAACGTCGCTTGCGGACTGTCGGCACCGGCGGTACGATCAAAACGTCACCCCGACTGACACATCCAATCGAAACTTTTTAACCGCTTGACCGTATGAAATATCGGCCTTCACCGGCCCGACCGGACTGCGCCAGCGCACGCCAACACCGTAGCCGAACTTCGCGCTCCAGTCGGACAGTTGCCGCGCCGCATCTCCAACATCGACAAACACCGCGCCGTACCAAGTCGGGATAATTTCGCGCGCTATTTCAGCGCTGCCGGTCAGCAAAAAGCGTCCGCCCGCGGCATAGCCGGGGCCCACAACACCAAGGCTCTGACGGCCATATCCGCGCACTGAATCGATGCCACCGGCGCGAAACAACAGCGTCTGCGGAATGCCGTCGGGCTTGTTGGTAAGCACTTGCCCTACCTCAACGCGCAACTGACTCAGCCAGAGTCCGCCCAGCGGTTGATACAAATTAAAACGGCCGGTCGTGCGTAAAAACGGCTGTCCGCTGTTGACCTTACCAAAGCGCACGCCGCCGCCGCCCTGCGCGGTCACAGCAAAGCCGCGGGTCGGGAACAGGGGGCTGTCGACGCTTAGATAGCGCCATTCGTAGTTGTATAAAAGTGCGCTCCCGCTGAGTGGCTCAAGGGTATTGGTGGTGTCGCGAATCGCCGCAAGGTAGTAGAGCCGCGTAATGCGATCAGCGTCGTAGCGACGTCCGGCGCGCATTTGCTCTTGAATGATGACCATGCCGCCGGCGTCGAGCCGCGACAGGCTAGCAGCAAATAAATTGCGGTAGAAATTCGGCAGCGGATAAGACAAAAACTCAGTTGAAAAACTGCGATCATCGCGCGCCAGTTTGGCGGTAGTTTTCACCTGCCAGTCAAAATCAAACACCCGCAGCAGGCTGTGTTCAACCGTCGCGCGTGGCCCCGACAAGGTACTGTAGCCCAAGCCAAGAATAAGCGTTTGCATCGCCCGCTCGCGCAGCTGAATCTGCACTGGCACCGCACCCGCTAGGGCAGGATCGGGCTCGATCTGCACGGTGGCCGAATCGAACAGGCCGCTGCCGAGCAAGCGATCTTGAAAGTCGAGCATTTGCTTTTGCACATAAGGCTGGCCAGGCTGCAAACCAGACAAATTGTCGACCACCGAACGCGGCATTTTTACTAGGCCGCTCACCTGCGTCTCGCCATATAAAAACAGCGGGCCGCTGTCGTACTCCACTTTCAGCCGCGCCAGATTGGCATCGGCATCAATGGTCGCCTGGCTATTAACAATTCGTGCGGCCGGGTAGCGGTCCACCCACAGCGAGGTCAGCAACGTGTTCTTGGCATCACTCCAGCTGTTTTGCCGGAACGGCGAACCCTTGGACAACGCCCACTGTTGGTCAATGCGCTCTGTGCGGTTGCCGCTGGTCTCATCAACCACCTGAGTGATCGCGCCCGAAGCGGTCAGCTCAACGGCCGCAATCTGCGTCTGTGGCCCCGCCTCGATGATTACCCGCAGTTGCGGCAGCAATCCGACACCCGAAGCCGCGCGCTCGACGCGAATGACCGAATTAAAGTAGCCCTCGGTGGCAAACAACTTGCCCAGCTGCACAGGTGCTTCGCTGATCAGTCGTGACAGCTCGCTACTCGACACATCGTCCTGCGACTGAAATCGGGCAATTTCGGAGTGTTGTTCCGCCAGCGCACAAAGCGCGCTCGGCCCCTCAAAATTGACCGAGTACGATGCCGCAGCCGCGGCGGGCGAACTTAAGCTGATCCCAAGACCAAGCGCGAGCGCCAGTGCAGCGGCGCTGCAACTACGGCGCGTGAGTAGGTGAAACCGAAACCTTGCCGCGCATTTTTGGATCATCGGAACAAAGCACGGGTCATAAGGTCAGCGGGCAAAATTTCAGATCGACGCACAGCCGAAGTGAGGGTCAGAGAGTAGGGCCGGCGGCGAAACAGGCGGTTTCATTAAAACCTCAGTTACCGCAAAGCACACGCGATTTTGGGCCAACGCCCCGGCACCGTCCGTAGGACAACGGCGGGAGATCGCCGTGACCATAATTTATAGCGCGCAGACAACGATTTTGTCGATCAAGCGTTATGGCATGCGGGCTGCCACGAACTATTCGGCTAGACTGCTCGAAGAAAATATCAAGGACTTTTACGTGAAAAAAATCGCTTTATTCCTAGCCGCAGGGCTCATGCCCCTGGCGTTTCTTAGCGTCGCCCATGCGGACGCTGCACTGGCCGCGGCCAAAGGCTGCACCGCCTGCCACCAGGTCGACAAAAAAATCCTCGGCCCGGCCTACAACGCGGTCGCCGCTTGCTACGGCAGCGCTGACGCGGCGAAGCTCGCCGCCAATAAAGCAAGTCTTGTGAAGCACGTTAAAGAAGGCGGTGCTGGCGTTTGGGGCCCGATCCCGATGCCAGCACACCCGGCCGTGGCCAACGAAGACATCGGCAAAATCGTCGACTGGGTGCTGGCGCAAAAAGACGGCACCTGCCCAAAAGAGTTCAAGCCCAAAGCGTAGTTTCACTACGGCCACCGCGCCGCAACTCGCCCAGCCCGCTGCGCATCGGCCAATGGCCCGATCCAGCGGGCTTTGTTTTGCCTAAAAA
>JACMNN010000241.1 GCA_014378555.1 Burkholderiales bacterium
GCTGCCTTCCTATTCGGCCTACATCGCCAAGGCTAGGCGTGCTGAAGCTAGAACCCACCTGGTTGAAGCCGCGCAGTTTATGCAGCGCTTTTATGCAGCCAACGACAATTTCCTTATAGATCGCGCCAACAACGCAGTGATCGATCAGATGCCCAACAGCTCGAAGCGTTCTCCAGCAGACGCATCTGAAGGTACGCAGATCTACAACCTAGAAATTCCGCTCGGCGATGCCCCCCTAACCAATGCCATAAGTTTCACGTTGCGCATGGTGCCTGTGGCGGGTGGAGTTATGAGTAATGACGTTTGCGGAACATTCACGCTCACGTCGGTGGGTATCCGCGGCGTCTTGGTCGCAGGCGCGGTCGGGGACAGCAGCTTGCGCGACAGCTGTTGGAAATAGCGCTTTGGTTGCACTACTCAGGTTGCAGATAAGTCAGCCGATCATTACGCCTCAGCGCACCGTCTTCGCCCAAGCCTCGTAACTCGCCTGCGTTGCGTCGTTGGGTGGATAGAGGCCAGGCAACGCAACGCCTGCGTCCACCTGCGTTACTACCCATCCCTCAAAGCGCTCCTGCTCCACCGCAACAGCAAGCACGTCATCAAGAAAAGCGGCCGGGATCAACACCGCTCCGTCGCTGTCGACAACGACCACATCGTTCGGAAACACCGCCACCCCCCCGCAGCCAATCGGCTCCTGCCAGCTCACGAAGGTGAGGCCGTTGACCGAGGCTGGGGCGGCGGTGCCGTGACACCAAACGGGAAGCCCAGTGCGCAGGACGCCGTCAAGATCGCGCACCACGCCGTCGGTCACCAGCGCGGCAACGCCCCGCTTCTGCATGCGCGCGCACAGTATGTCGCCAAAAATACCGGCGTCGGTGGTGCGCATTGAATCGACCACAGCAATACATCCTGCAGGCATTGCCTCGATCGCCGCGCGGGTGGAAATCGGCGACCCCCACGACGCGGGCGTGGCCAGATCCTCGCGCGCAGGCACAAAACGCAACGTAAACGCCCGCCCGACCCGGCGCGGCTGCCCCGGCAGCAGCGGCTTGGTGCCGCGCATCCAGACGTTGCGCAAGCCCTTTTTAAGAAGCACCGTGGTGAGCGTGGCAGTAGTCACGCCTTCAAGCGTGCGTACGATCGCGGCGTCTAGTGGCAGTGGTTCAATGCCCATTACATGTGTCCTTTTACGCGGTAATTAGTGAGAAATGCAGTGGCGTATTTTTGCTTCTAATGTGGGGGTCCAGAAACGCGACGCGCCGCGAAAAAACCGCCGAGTGTCGTTTCCTGCAGCTCAAGAGTACTTGCCCCGAACCGCGCGCGATTTGATTTAACGCCAGTGATGGCTTCGATCCCGAAATCCCGGCGCGGGTCGCACCGCAGATCAATCAGGTCTACAAAGGGTTTTCGTAGGGTGGCCTCCCCGCTTTTGTCCCGTAGTTTACGTCGCCAATACGTTGGAAATTCCAGCGCGTTGGTCGGGCATTGTGACGCGGCCGAGCAGTGTTGCACCAAGAACCAGCAGCGTGATCTTCACCGTAAAAAAATACTTTATTACGAGCTTATTTGAGATGCAATCAGAAAGGACTTGCGTACTACATTTTGCATTAACTGCGCCGCAAATAACGGGCTTCGGCTCACGGTTGTCTGCGTATCGCGGCGCGAGTTTCTAACCCGATCAAGCCAGTATCGCCCTAAGCCACACCTATTTATTGCGACCAACAAAAAGCGCTCCGAAGAGCGCTTTTCTCTCTGGCACTGAAGGTGCCGACTCGCGCTTGCGCGCAGGTAAAACAATTAGCAGAGTTGAGAAATGTTTTGGTTCGTAATATCGGCCTCCATTGGATTCGTCGGCGACAGGCAGACCTTAGCACTTATTGATTCTGAGTGCAAATAGTTGTTGTGGGCACGAAGTTGTCGGCACAGAAAATTGTCGCCAAATGGGCAACGATTCCGTTTATACCCTTGACGCAGCTTGTTGTGTGCGGAGCGGAATTAGCAACATGCTGCTGTTCCTAAAAAAGTGCCACCTCACTCGATCGAAAGACATCTCTATGAACATCGAACGCTCAACGCACCGCGCCCGCCTTTGCAACTTGTGCCTTCTCGCTGCCACATGCGCCGCGATCGCGCTGGGGATGTCAGCCCGCACGAAAGCGGAACAACTGGTTGCAGCGGCGGTCATGCCGATCCCGCAATTAGCGACCCCAGTCGTAGTAGAAGCGCAACTTTTTGCAGAAACACCCGCATCGATGATGTATCACGACCATATCAACGTTTCCGCCATCGCAGTGGCAGCGTACGACCACTAATCCGCATTAAGGTCGCGTGCAGCGAGGAACTGGCAGGCTGGCGCCTGCGCTATGCTCGGCGCCCATGACTACCTCTACTTTTATCCCCGGCAAAGACGCCTCGCTTGAATCCACCATTGAGACACTGACCGGCAAGTTGCTTGCGCTCGGTTTTCATATCGAGGAGCGCAGTTGGCTCAATCCGGTAGACGGCATTTGGTCGGTCCATATTCGCGATCGCGACTGCCCGCTGCTGTTCACCAACGGCAAAGGCGCGACCAAACTCGCCTGCATGGCCAGCGCATTGGGCGAATATTTTGAACGACTATCGACCAATTATTTCTGGACGCACTATTACCTCGGCCCGACCATTGCCGCGCGCGCCTATGTGCATTACCCGCAGGAAAAATGGTTTGCGCCAAATGCGGATGGTTCGTGGCCGAGCGCGCTGCTAAACCCCGAGCTGCATCAGTTCTACAACCCCGAGGGCAACATTGATGCGACCACGCTGGTCGAGTTCAATTCTGGCAACGTTGAGCGCGGCATTTGCGCGATTCCGTATGTGCGAGAACGCGACAGCGCGGTGACCTACATTCCGGTGAATATTATCGGCAATTTATATGTAAGCAACGGCATGTCCGCGGGCAACACGCAGGCTGAAGCCCGCACGCAAGCGCTGTCGGAAATTTTCGAACGCAACATCAAGGGCCGCATCATTGCCGAGGGCATTTGTTTGCCGGACGTTCCCGAAGCCGTCATCGCACGCTACCCGCGCATCGCGGCTGGCGTCAAGGCGTTGCGCGAAGCGGGCTTTGGAATTTTGGTCAAAGACGCGTCGCTCGGCGGGCAATATCCAGTGATGAATGTGACGCTGCTCAACCCTGCCGATCAAGGCTGCTTTGCTAGCTTTGGCGGGCATCCGCGTTTTGAAATTGCCTTGGAGCGGGCACTCACCGAGCTGCTGCAAGGACGAGCCCTCGATGCGCTCGAAGGCTTTCCACCGCCGGTGTTTGATTTGGACGAGGCGGCCAGCTCGCCCAATATCGAAATTCATTTCGTCGATTCAAGTGGCGTGATTCACTGGAATTTTCTGGGCGATAAGCCCGATTACCCATTCTGCGACTGGAACTTTGGCAACACCACCGCTGAAGATTACGTCTGGGCGGTGGACCGCATTCATAAAGATGGTTTCGACATTTACGTCGCAGATTTCGCGCATTTAGGCGTGTACGGTTGCCGCATTCTGGTGCCGGGAATGTCGGAAATCTATCCGATTGAAGACCTGGATTTCGAGAACAACAGCGTGGCCAATGACTTTCGCGAAGCGGTGCTCAATCTCTCCGATCTTGATGACGAAGAGTGCTCAGATTTACTCGACACATTGAATGAATCCGGCCTCGCCGATCAACGTCCGCTACCGTTATTAATTGGTATGGCAGCAGATGCTGATTCATTTTGGGCCGATCTGCGCATCGGCGAACTGAAAACGCTGTTAGCGCTCGCTATCGGCGACCGTGAGGCAACGCTTGAAGGCTGCGACTGGATAAAGCACTTTGACCAGCTCGACCCGAAGCGTCGGTTGGTCTACGCCTGCGTCGAAAACTTGCTCAACCTCACCGACCTTGGCAACCCAAAAGCGTACTTGGCGAATTTACGCCTGCTTTACGGCGCGGACACCGTCAAGCAGGCTCAGGCGCTCATCAACAAGAAAAATCGCTTCATGGGCCTTTCCGCGCCGGGACTGATGATGCAGGGCTGCGTGATGCACCAGAAGCTTTTGGTGGCGTACGACAAGCTTCATGCACCGATAGCCTGATGCGAAAAATGCCGCTTATTTAAGTGATGGCAGCGCACCCGAAAAGGCAACGGGTGCGTCGGGGCGAACGTTCAGTTTCAGCAACAGGGGCTCGCACCGCGCGCCAGCACTCACTAGATTCACCCGCGAAACGCTAATTACGGCGATGACTCCTGCTCGTCGGTTTTAGCTCGCCGAATTTCCCGCAACATGAACAGATAAAGCCCTTCAACTTTCTCCCGCGCCCACGGCGTTTTGCGCAGAAATTTGAGGCTAGACGCCACGCTAGGATCATGCGTGAAGCAACGCACTGGAACCAGCTCAGCCAATGCGGCCCAACCATAGTGAGTCGACAACGCGTTGACAATGGTCTCCAGCGTCAGGCCGTGCAGCGGATTGGCGCGCTGCGATGGAGCGGAAGGCGGAAATTGCATTGCGTGATTTTGTCACTCCTCGCAAGACCACTGCACATCACTGGTTCATGGATTGTTACAAATGGTCGTCGGCCACACGCATAAACAACGCGTTACTGGAAGTAGGACATCGCCGACATCTGTTGCTGGCGCCGTCTGGTGGTGGCGCATCCGCCGCGATCAGATACTTCGTGTCTGAGGCAAGCGCGAACCGAGGCTTTTGTCTACAACTTGCTGTTGATCAGCTTTTCTAGAAAAGGAAATTGCCATGAAATTTCGTAAATTACTCATCGCTGGTTTGTGCGTTGCTTCTTTGGGAGGGATTGCCCTGCCCATGGCCGCAAATGCGCAACCCGGTGTTTATTTCAACACCGCACCGCCGCCTGCTCGATCCGAGGTAGTCCCAGCCTCGCGACGCGGTTACGTGTGGGTGCCGGGTTATTGGAACGCGCGTGGCAACCGCCACGTGTGGCATTCTGGACACTGGGAACGCAGTCGCGCTGGATACAACTACGTTCAGCCCAACTGGGTAGAGCGCGATAACCGCTGGCAATTTAACCGCGGTCGCTGGAACCGTGGGCAACGTGATCGCGACGGTGACGGAGTGCGCAACAACCGGGATCGTGCGCCGAACAATCCGAACCGCCAGTAATCCGACGCAGGCAGGATCGGCGGGCGGTAGCTCGCCGGCTATCCGTCATAGCAGCCTGCATCGAGGCCGCTACGGCGCGGCACGGTTCACGGCGAGCCGGAACGTGGCAACGCTGCAATCAATGTGCAAATGAAGCCGTGAGAAGCCGCGGAAATCTCGAACCAGCTTTTGGCCGCCGTTGGCGTCGCACGCCTCCAATCTGGATCCGGCGCAGGTTGCGGCTGGACCGGTCCGTTTTTCAACACCCCGCGATAGGCGTGCTTCGCGCTCAAATTGCACCGCGTCGGGCGCCAGCTAGCCCGCCCATTTCGGCGTTTGCGCAAAAATCGCCCGCGACACCACTCGCAGTCTCGCAAATTGAGCCGGGCGGGCGTCGTTGACAGCTTGGTCACCTAAACTTTGTAGTAGTTAACGCACGTGCCTCGCTATGATGCGTTGGTGCGTTGCGACGACCGAAAAAATACCAACCGGAGATAGAAAATGATGAAAAAAGTAATGCTTGCAATGTGCCTGCTGATGATGGCGATGTCGGCACAGGTGTTTGCCGCCGGCGCGATTGCGGTTGACGATCAAGAAGGCGATAGCGCTGACGATATCGGCTACGGCATTGGCTTCGGCAAAACGCGTGATGAGGCGGCCAAGGAGGCGATGAAAGCATGTCGCAAGGATGGCAACAAAAACTGTGCGGTCAAAGTGCGCTTTGACGGCTGCGGTGCCTACGCTGTCAGCAAACGATATTTTGGGGTGGGCTTTGGCAAAACGGTTGCGCAGGCTGAGCGTGCTGCAATGGACCAATGTGGGCGTAGCTCGTGCAAGGTCGCCGTTTCAGAATGTGACGACTAGGTGATCGACGGGGTCGGAGTTAACTCAGAGCCTCCGACCCGTTTCTGAAATAACTTTACCCGCCAAACACCTTCTGGCTGTCGCTGCTGCAAAAATCCAGCCTTGAATCGATAAACCGAATAAGTTGTTTTAAGCGTATACCGACTGGCGGTCGCACCGAAAGCTGTTAACAGTGTTCCGCTAGATGATCTGCACAATAATCACTACGCGGCGATTTTGTGAGCGGCCTTCAGCACTGTTATTGTCTGCGGTTGGCACTGTTGCACCCACGCCGTTCGCATCGATTTTTCCCGCAGGATAGCCGCCATCAGTTAAAGCGCGAGCCACAGCGTCTGCACGGCGCTTAGACAACGACAAGTTGTACACAGTGGTTCCAACGTTGTCGGTATGGCCACGCACTAGGGCGCGATCGATGCCAAGTTCGGTCAGCTCGTAGCCAACACGCAGCAACGTGGCGCGTGCGCTGGCAGCGAGAACATTGCTGTCAAATGGAAACATCAGCAGCGCCGGAAGCGACAAATGCCAGCCGTCGTCGCGTGGCTCAAAGTTCATGGCCAGCAACGCAGCCCTTCGCGTATCGGAGCTTATGCTCGCCGTCGCGGGCGCCGGCGTAGCGGGCGCTGGCACAACGGCGCAGGCGGTCATCAGAGCGCAGAACAACGCGAGTAGAAGTCCGCTCAGCGCGTTGACCACGCTTGGTGCAGTTTTATGGTTCATGATTCATTTTATAAGGTTGCGCTTTCGTCGCCGTGTCGCTCACCGCAGCCACGTCTCTAACGGGGCAAATTTGATTGCGGCCACGCGCTTTGGCTTCCATACATGGCGGCATCGACGCGCGCCATCAGCTCGTGGCTAGATTGTCCGTCTTTCTGGTACACACCAATGCCCATACTAGCGGTACAACGGGTGGGTAGCGAGTGAACGTGATTGGACGCTTGCACCGCTTCAGCCAACTTTTGGGCGACGCTCAGCGCGCTGGATTGGGTGCCGACGTCGGGCAACAGTGCAATAGACTCGTCGCCGCCAAGGCGGGCAAAGGTGTCGGTGGGACGTAACTCGGCTTTGCTACGCTCGCTCATCGCTTTTAAAAACGCGGTTCGTAGCGCCGTCAGCGGGTCGTAAAACGAGCGCTGCGCCAGCTCATGATTACGCCGTTGAATCGCGGTCGTGCCGCTCTGAAGAATACGCGACGCATGCATCTACTCAACAAGCGGGTCGCGCTGCCGCGGCGACCGCAACAATTGCGAGCGCACGCGCAGGCCAGTGCGAGACAACGAATCAAGATTTAACTGATACTTTTCGAGCCCGGATGGGTCAGCTTTCACCAAACAAATCGCTCCGCCCAATTCACAAAATCGCGCACCCAGACCCACCACCAAGATTGGCTGTTTGTTCAGCGTCGCCAACCACGGTGCCCACTCACTTTCTTTCATCGCAAACGCCGAAAAAACGTGGCAACGACTAAGGTCTTGCGGCGTTGCAACTTGCACCGCCCGCATGGTCAAGCCGCGCACCTGCACGCTTTGGAGCAATAACGGCGGCGCATCTAGGGGCTGACAAACAGACAAGATGTTGTCCGTCGGCGGCACCGGCCAGTCTACAAAACGAACGAACGTCGCCAGCCACTCCTCCTGCGAAAGGGCATCAACGGGGGCAGACATTACCGACACACCCACCCATCCGACCACCGAAATAACCGAGAGAAGCATGCGTACGGTGCTCACGAGAAAGCAACACATTAAGCAATTGTGCGCGAATTGCGGCCATCTGTCTCCTATGCACAAGTGTACGATGTACTTTCGGGTGCATCGACGGAGACAGCTTTCTGGTTAGAGGCGCTGACGCCTTGGGCTGGTGCGCATTTACGCTAACAATCGACCTATGCCTTAAATCACGCTGATGGCCGGTTTAACAGCGCTTAGCATTGAAAGCTGTTGACCAAATTCCGCTCAAGCGAAACATAAAGCGCCGCGCATTGTCACGTTATCGGCGCACTAATGTGCCAACTTTCAGTCCACGCTGCGCCGAGTCCGATATAGTCAGCGCCAACAAAACTTGCCGCGAAAACACTCCCATGAAGCGAACACCCATACAAGTCGTGCATTTCGATTTGACCAGCGAACACATCGATTTGCACAGTCTCCTGAAAGCGGCTGGCATCGTCGACAGCGGCGGCGCCGGCAAAGAACTGGTGGCCTCAGGCGTAGTGAGCGTGGACGACCTGCCGGAGCTGCGCAAGAGCGCGAAAATACGCGCTGGTCAGCGCGTCAAGCTGCCCGGTGTGACCATTTATGTGCAGGGTGGGGCAAAGGAGCAAGCATGACTACATTTAATAAGATCGTTCTGTTCACCGACCACGATGGCCGCGCGAAGTTTCGCGATGAACTCGTTGCAATGCCAGCGGGCACACCGCAATCGATGCTGTCAGCAGAATTTCCCGCCACGGGCTACCAATTGCGGCACAGCCCGGTCGGTTTCAAAAGCCAGTGGCACTGCACGCCGAAACCTCAATGGGTATTTATTCTCAGCGGCCAAATGCAGATCGGTTTGCAGGACGGCAGCGCGCGCATTTTCGCAGCGGGCGAACATTTTTTTTCCGCTGATACGCTGCCCGAAGACGCAATTTTTGACGCGGCTGTTCACGGACATTGGAGCCAACAGGTCGGCGAAAATCCACTAGTCACGCTGTTCTTGAAAGTCTAGACAACCGATGCACGCGGGCATTGGCTGCCGCAGAATGTAGCGCGGCCTCAGTAGCGGCGTGTGCCGTTGAACGACAACATTACTCGTTAAACGACGAACGAGAGCGCGCCAGTGGTGCTTTCGTTGCAGCGAAAATCATTCGCCACAACGCCCGCACAATCCTGAGCCATTGTTGGAGTTCCCCACTCAGCACTGCCATGAGGGACAATCGTCACATGGCTATCAAATCAACAATATTCAAAATCACCCTCAACATTGCTGACATGGATCGCGGCTACTACGCCGACCATGCGCTGACCATTGCCCGGCATCCGTCCGAGACCAACGAGCGCATGATGGTTCGAGTGCTCGCGTTTGCGCTGTACGCGAGCGAGCGACTCGAGTTTGGCAAAGGCATTTCGACTGACGACGAACCGGCGTTGTGGGAGCACGACTTGACCGGACGCATCCTGCGCTGGATCGAAGTGGGTCTGCCCGATGAGAAGCTTTTGCGCCGCGCCTGTGGACGCTCCGATGAGGTGGTGCTACTTACCTACGGCGGTGGCAAAACGGTCGAAGCATGGTGGAACCCGAACGCGGCTGCGCTGGCCAAGCAAGACAAATTAACGGTGCGATCTGTGTCGTCACCGACCAGCAAAGCGCTGGCACAGATGGCAGAGCGCGCGCTCGAATTGCAATGCACGATTCAAGATGGTGAGGCGTGGTTTTCTGATGAGCAGGAACGTCTGTTAATTGAAATCACGCAGTTGCATCCTGCGCCCAATTAGCGCGGATAACGTCTGGTTACGCCGGCGCTTGTGACACTTTGCGAAAAAAAGACGCCGCTGACATCACCACCAGCAGCACCGCGAGCGGAACAGTGGACACATAGCCCACGTATTTGAAACCAACTGCGCCGACGATTCCACCCAACGCAAAAGCCAAAATCAACGCGCTCAACACACGAAGCTTTGCGCGGTTGGCGCGCACCGCCGGGGCAAACAACTGACCGGTGCGATTCCAGTAAATCAGGCGGCCCAACTCAATGCCAAGATCAGTCACCAGGCCAGTAATGTGCGTGGTGCGTATCTCGGCGTTTGAAATTTTGGTGACCAGCGCGTTTTGCAAACCCATGACGTAGCAAAGCAAAATAGCGGTCATCGACACACTTATGAATTGGTGCGTTTTGAGCGTCGCACCCACCAGGCCAAACACAAGCAACAGCGCGGCTTCCAGCAGCAATGGCGCGGTGTAGGTGAACGCTACGTTGGACGGCGTGCGCCGTGCAAAATTCACCATCAGTGCGGTGGTGATTGCGCCGGAAATAAACGCCGCCAGCGACAGCAATCCAGCAATTGCGTGCGCCACATTGCCCAGAACCAAATCGTCTGCAGCGGACGAGACGACGCCGGTCATGTGCGATGTGTATTGGCCAATAGCCAAAAATCCGCCTGCGTTCAACGCGCCCGCAACAAACGCCAGCGCAACACCTAGGTGCAGATTCGCGCGCTGCGTGCGCACCGTTGCCGTGAGCGACGCTAGGTAGTTGAAAGACACTCGGCCTACTTTGCGACCACAAACGAAATCACGATACTGACCACCATAAGCAGCGACGACACCAGCAACACCGCAGAGATCACGCCGCCCACCACAAAGTGTTTGAAGCTCATGCCGGGAGGCGGGTGCAGATGATCTTTGTCGCTGCCAAGCGCTGGCAATACGCGCACGATGGTGCGCATGGCGTAGAGCACGCAGCGGAGGTGGTTGGTGGGCTGATTCACAGTTGCTGAGTTTAATGCCTCGCTATCCCGCCCTCCAGCGTGGCGCAATAGGTATTCGCGTGATGGGCAATAGCCGCAGTTTGCCGGTCGACAATTTTCTCGTTTGCGCCGCGGTCTGACGACCAATCGTTACATTCACACTATGACCACGACACAACACTTTGACGCAATCATTATTGGCGCAGGCGCCGCGGGGCTATTTTGCGCGGCGCGCGCTGGACAGCGCGGGCGCAAGGTAGCGCTGATCGATCATGCCGAAAGCATCGGAGAAAAAATTCGCATCTCGGGCGGCGGGCGATGCAACTTCACCAACGTGCATGCGAGTCCGGCCAATTATCTGTCGCAGAATCCGCATTTCTGTCGCTCCGCGTTGTCACGCTACACGGCGCAAGATTTCGTTGCGCTGGTAACAAAACATCGCATCGCGTTTCACGAAAAGACGTTGGGGCAATTGTTTTGCGATGAGTCGTCGCAGCAAATTATTGACATGTTGCTGGTGGAATGTGCGCTAGCGAAAGTGCGGGTATTGCATCCTGTATCGGTGGCGTCGGTGGCGCGCGATGGTGACTTTCGATTGCACACCTCGGCAGGCGAATTGCGCGCGGACAAACTGGTGATCGCGACGGGCGGGCTGTCGATTCCGGCAACCGGAGCGACGGCGTTTGGCTACGAAATCGCCAAACAATTTGACGTGCCGTTGACGCCACTTTCGGCCGGCTTGGTGCCGCTAGCGCTTGATGCGCCAGAGCTTGAGCGTTATGGGCTTTTGTCCGGAGTGAGCTTTGATACTTTCGCCTCTTGCGATGGTAGTCATGCCGAATTTCGCGAGGCGGCGCTGTTGACGCATCGTGGACTATCCGGCCCCGCGGTGTTGCAAATTTCAAATTACTGGCAGCCCGGAAATCACGTTGCGTTTGATCTTTTGCCGGGCATAGATGCGAGCGCGTGGCTTAACGAATTACGCGCACGTCGACCGGTGATCACTTCATTTGCAAAGGCGCTGACCGAGCATGTGCCGCAGCGATTGGCGGACGCCTGGGCGAAGGCTCATGCGCCGGAAAACGGCACAAAAGCAATTAACAACTGGACGCGCGCCGAGATCGATCAGGTGGCAGCACTGTTGAAGGCGTGGCGCTTGTTGCCGTCGGGTACGTTGGGCTACAAGAAGGCCGAGGTAACGCTAGGCGGCGTGGACACCAAAGCGTTGTCGCAACAAAACATGGAAGCTAGGCGCGTGCCGGGCCTGCATTTTATTGGCGAAGTGATGGACGTGACCGGTTGGCTCGGCGGCTACAACTTTCAATGGGCTTGGGCGAGCGCTGCGGCGTGCGGGGATGCGCTGTAGGCGCAGCAGAGTAGAAGCTGGCAACAGGCTGGTGCCCGAGCGCGCAAAGCTGGCTTGGCTAACCGGCGGTAAGCGGTTGAGCGTTGCCGTCAGCGGTAATTTTTTGGTCCGCCGCAGGCTTGGTCAAAATGAGTTTGTTAGCTTTGGTGATGCGTAACAAATACGTTTCACCGGCGTGGGCAATTTTCAACGTGTTGCGTCCGGCAGTCAGATGCTTCAGCGGCACGGCATCCGCTGGGGTGGCGCGGCTTGAGGCACGGTGCGGCACGGTAGTAGAGGTCATAGCTGTCCTAACCGTCCTAGCCGTCCCAGCGCACGGCGCGGCGAGAGGCCGCGTGCAACACAACGGTTCAACGGCGCAGCTCTTTCAACGGTAACTGCTGGTGAAACGCTAGGCTGAGGCTGAATATCGGACATGGATTGGCCGAGTTAGAGAACGCGGCGGAATGAATTGACGCAAGAATATTACTGTGAATGCGAATACTTCGCAATTAGTTTGTTAATATTGCGTTGTTAATAAAGTTCGTTCGTCACGCCGACCTTTGAATATCGTAAGTTTTTAACGAGATCTCCATGTTTAATATTTTTGTACTCACCTTGCGCGAGGGCATCGAAGCCTTTCTGATCGTCGCCATTACCTTGGCGTACTTGCGACAAACGCATCGTCATGCGTTAACGCCTGCCGTGTACTGGGGCACCGGCAGCGCGATTGTGTTGTCGGCGATTGCGTCGTATTTTTTCTCGCAGGCGGACAACAAGCCGTTGTGGGAGGGCCTGCTTGCGCTCGTAGCGGCGGTGCTGGTGGTTTCGATGACGGTCTACATGTGGCGAGCCGCCAAACACATGCGCACCAACATCGGCCGTGGCATTGAGGCTGCGCTGGCCAACCGTTCGCAAGCGTCCGGCTGGTGGGGCGTGTTCGCATTTGTGTTGTTGATGATTACCCGCGAAGGCATGGAGACAGCACTGGTGCTCTCGACGCTTGCCATGGAGAAGGGTTCAGAAGCATTGTTTTTTGGGGCGCTGCTCGGCGTGCTCGGCGCGGCATTGCTGTCGTGGGCTTGGGCGCGCTATGGACGACGCGTGAATCTGGCGAAGTTTTTTCAGGTTACAGCGATTTTCCTGCTGCTTTTTTCGGTGCAGTTGGTGATTTATGCGGTTCACGAATTGTCAGAAGGCAGCGCTTTGCCGTGGGTGAATAACGAGTGGATACACGTGGTAACGGAACCGTACGGCCCGGAAGGTTTCTGGGGGCAAATGCTGACCTGGGCGATGGTGGTGGTGCCTATGGCTTATCTGCTGTGGACGCGTTTGAGCGGGCCGAAACCAGCTACGGTCGCCGCATAAGGCGGGGAGAGGCGGGGTGCGCTGGAATGGCACTAGCGCCCTTGATCTCAGGCAAGTCGCTACAACATTGCGAATAGTTCGCATTACCGTAACGTTTTTAAGGCATCGAGTGGTTTCTCCATGATTGTTTGCATCTGCCACGGCATTAACGAAAAAGCCATCCACCAAGCGGTGGCGGACGGCGCCTGCACGATGAGCGATCTGGCGTGCATGACCGGTGTGGCCACCTGCTGCGGCAAGTGTGCGGACTGCGCCTGCAACGTCCTGAATGAAGCGCTCGGCCAGACTTACGCCCAAGCTGCGTAGCCCAGTGATGTCCACGGATAGGCTTTAGACCAGCGTTTATCGACCCTAAATTGCATAGCGCCCAACACGCATAGCCGTCGCACTTGCAGAACCAAGATAGCGCGTAAATTCTGCGAAAATAAGGCTGACGGCAAAGCGTGCACACCCATGCTTGTGTGCTGCCGAGCTGCGGCCCCGTCAAACCTTAATTTTAGGAGTCCCGCATGAAGGGCGACAAACAAGTCATCACGCATCTAAACAAAATTCTCTACAACGAATTAGTAGCAATCAACCAGTATTTTCTACACGCGCGGATGTACAAAAACTGGGGGCTCGACAAGCTTGGAGCGCATGAAATGCACGAGTCGATCGATGAGATGAAACACGCCGACCGCCTGATCGAGCGCATCCTGTTTCTGGACGGTTTGCCCAATCTGCAAGACCTCGGCAAAATCATGATCGGCGAGGATGTGAAGGATTGCATCAGCTGCGACCTGAAGCTCGAAATGATCGCGCATCCTGATCTGAAGGTGGCCATCACTAGCTGCGAAGAGGCGAAAGATTACGTGTCACGCGATCTACTCAAAGACATTCTGGCATCAGAAGAAGAGCACATTGACTGGCTAGAAACGCAGCTGCAACTGATTGATCGCGTCGGCATCCAGAACTACCAACAAAGCCAGATGGAAGTGAAGTCGGGCGCATAGCCGGGAACGCGGATCATTCTTTTGTTATCCCGGAAAACGCTGCAACGGGGTGACCAATAAATGGCGCTTCCCAGCGTCAAATAGCCGACACCGCCCGCTCTTTTTATTGCGCATCAACTGCGCGCTTTTGGAGCAAAGCATCCATCGGTGGTGGGGAACTTTGCAGCGGAAAGGGCGACCAACTGGCATCCCCGCATTTAGGCAATACCCGCTCATGCCACGCCGCAAGCTTTTCATCCCTGTTGCCCTAGTCTCTGTGGCCGCCGCTCTGCTCGGCGCTTGCACATCGCTCGATGACTTCCAGCGTCAAGTAATTTTTCGACCCAGCAAAGATTCAAGCCGCACGCCCGCCGAATACCAAGCCAAGTTTGACGATGTTTGGCTCAACGTTGCCGACGCGAACGTGGGCAACGGTAAATTACATGCATGGTGGATTCCCGCCACTCAGGGCGGCGTCAATGATGCCAATGCCCCCGCGGCGCTTTATCTGCACGGCGCGGGCTATGGCATCTCCGCTAACCTGCCGCGCATCATGAAGCTGCGCGATGCGGGCTTTTCGGTGCTCGCCATCGACTATCGCGGCTTTGGTCGCAGCGATGGCGAATTGCCGTCCGAAACCAGCGCCTACGAGGACGCGCAGACGGCGTGGGCGGAGCTTGCGCGCCGCGCGCCAAACAGCAAACGATTCATTTACGGTCACTCGCTGGGTGGAGCCATTGCCATGGATCTGGCGCAATCGCCTTCCGCACAAAATGCCGCCGGGCTGGTGGTTGAAAGTTCGTTCACCAGCGTGCGCGAAATGCAGCAGTTCACCGCCTACAACTGGATTCCGCTGGGTGTGGTGCAAACGCAATATTTCGACTCGTTAGCCAAAGTGCCGAAACTGTGCATGCCCACGCTGTTTATCCACGGCAGCGCGGATTATCGAATTCCGACCGAAGTCGCAAAAAAACTATTCGCCGCCGCGCCCGAACCGAAGCGTTGGCTGCTGGTGCAGGGCGCCCGCCACGTCGACATACCCACCCGATACACCTCGGAATGGAGCGCTGCGCTGAACGATCTCAAAAGCCTTGCCGCATTGCCTCGTGCAGCGTGCGCACGGGTCTAACGTGGCACCCCAAAGTCGGCAACGTAGGGCGCAAGGTTGTGATCAGCGTCGCTCTTGAATCGGCGTACGGTTACTAACAGTCAGTGACGAAACGGGCTGTGACATGGTGCGCAACGCAGGCAAGGTGGTAACAATCACCACCGGCTCGTCGCGCACGTGAAGCGCGCGTGCGTCGCTCGACGCCCCGTCCTGCATTGAGACCAGCACCAACACCGTCGCCGCGATGAGCGCCAAGCCGAGCGCGAGAATTTTGTTTTGATGTTTGTCGTGATCCATCGCCTGAAATTCCTTGTGTACAGATACTTGACAAGTTTTTGCCGTAACTTTGGGAAATTGTGCGGTGACCTTGCGCAGGCCATCCGCCAAAATTAGTTCGCTATGGCAAAAGTATTTATATGCTGGCGTCATGGAGTTGCGCAACTGATTTTTTTTTCAATAGTCTCGTTCTTTGACATATTGCAGACTTTGTCGGTTTTATTGGCGTGGATGGCGTCGAGCCTCACAAAAAAACCACATCGTGCCGGCGAACCGTTAGCGCGACACGCGCTGAGTAATTTCGCTATCGAGAAGCCGCCGCTTCAGCTGCGCGAATGCGCTCCTGGGTGACCGGATGCGTATGCATGTAACCCGTCTCGCGATCCTCTTTGCGCAGCTCGGCGATGTCTTTTTCGCGGCCTACCAGCGCGCGCTCGGGGCTCTCAAGACACGAATCCGCCGTCCTGTCCTCAGACTTTCTGCGATCTTTGGGCGTGTCACGCGCTGCATTTCGCTCAAGTACCGCCTCCTCTATCGCCTCATCCCTGAGTTTGGCACGCAACTCCGCGCATAACTCCATCGCTTCAAAGCGTCGCATTGCAGCAGCGAAATCTGTTGCTGATCGTCCTGATTTTTTCAACAGATCAAATGCGTACTGATCGGCTTCCCTCTCCGCCTCGCGGGTGTAGTGCAGCGTCGACAAAAGTAGCGGCGCAGCAGTTACCAGCGTCGACACGCCCGACACGTCTCCGAGCAGCGCGCCCACCATCAACGAACTGGCCGAACCGGCCAGCAGATGGCGCAGTGAATGACGGTGCTGCACATGACCCAGCTCATGCGCGATCACGCCCGCCAGCAAGCGTTGATCCGCTTTAAATAATCGCACCAGCCCATCAGTCACGATCACCGTGCCGCCGGGTAAGGCCAGCGCGTTCGGTTCGGCGTCACGAAATTGCAACTCCACCGCGCCGGAGAGCCCCGCCTGTTCTGCAAGTTCTGCAAACAGTTCGCGGACCGCCGACAGCTCCTTGGCTTCGAGCTTTGACGTCTTCAACATCCAGCGATCCAGCCCCTGCAAAGCGACCGTACCGAGCGTCTTCTCCGCCTCCCGCGGGATGCGCTGCGCAACGGCAGCAGCGGCTAATGGAATCAGCGTTTGATAGGCAAAAAACACCACGGCTGCAAGCCCCACTAGGGCAGCCACCACGACCCACCGAGCGCGCTCCATGCGCGACAACCAATGCTCGGACGGCGACAACCCAAAGGCGGACTCAACGGCCGCATGATCGCTGGTTACCGCCAGTCCGCCGCCGGGAAAAGTCAGCCGATACGGCGTGTCGCCGATGCGCTCGCTGACTTGCACACTGTCGCGTGGCACGTGCGCGATCGCGGTGCTGCCGATGTCGCCCTCGTCCGCGCCCACACGCGTGACCAGTGCGGTGCGCCCCGTGACCCGTAGCCGTACTTCTGTGCGGCGCGCTGTCTGGCCATCAAACCACATTGCGTTTACTTGCGTCGGAATATCGGCACTCATAACGCAACATCCAACGAGAAGAAATCGGAGGCCGCATCAGCCGCTGCACTCGCCGGCACCACCGCATCCGCGATGATGTCGTCAAGGTCACCATTCATCACAAGTGCTGTGGTTTCCACGCGTTGTTTCACTGTGCGCACCACCGCCCACGGAATCAAAAGCCCCAGTGAAAATAGGATGCCCAACGTGTTGACCATATAGAGCTTGGCCATCGGCATTGTTTTGATCTGGCTACGCACGCGCACCGTGGGCGATACCGTCGTCAAGTTAAAAGTTGCATTGATAAATCGGGTCCGTGTGAAGGCATACCAAAGCAGCGTTGCAAAGGCAGCGGGAAGCGACAACAGCAGTGCTGACAGCACCGTCAACCATTTGATGTGCGCCCCCAGATCAGCTTTCGAACTCACAAACAGCAAACCAAACAACATGGCCGATGCGATGCCGGCAATCACCATCACGCCGATGCCAGCGAACAGCCCGCGAAAGTGGATGGCGTAGAAGGTTTTAATTCGCGTGGTGCAAGCAATCGGCGCGCTGCCGAATCGTGAATGGTTGAGCAACAACAAGCGAAACGAACCATGCAAATACGGATATAGCGCCACCAACGCCAGCGACGGCAGAATCATTTGCCACTCAAAGCGATCAAAATCTGCGGGATCAAATAGCGGCGGATACGCCACCGTCAGCGCCGCAACAAGGATCAACGGCCACAGCGCCTTCACGCCATCCATCAGCGTGCCTGTAAACGCAAATCGCAGGTTGCGATAACTCGTATTACTCAGGTTAAAACGCAGCGAACTCACCATCAACCAAGGTGCGAGCACCGCAATCAACAGCGCAATCCACGGCGCGTAACGCGGATTGATTTCGCCCGTAAACCAGTAAACGATGAACGCTGCGGCGGCGATCACGCGGCCCCGAAAAATCGGCCATGGACGAGCGTGATACTCAAAGTTCGCCCCGGCCACCCAAGTATGCCGCAGGAAAAACCGACGCTTGCGAATTTTTGCCCACGGCGACCACAGGCCAAGCGTAACAATCGTGAGAAAGGTGTTGACCACCCAAATACGAAAGTACTCGCCCGCCTCGCCGGTGAATTTAAACGGCTCAATTTTCTCGCCCAGCCAAGCGTCGGTCGCGTTTGTCGCGGGGCTCAACTCAGGGTGCGTCTCGCGACTCACGCCGGCATGCGCGCGCGCGCCAAAACTGGGAGAAACGCCTACAAACACGTCAGTCATCTAGATCGCCGCAACGGAATGGAGGCAGAAGCCTAGCCCAGAAAGCGCAATTCACCCGAGACGACCGGCAATGGTGTCGTCAGCCTGCGCGCGCCAGCGATTTACGCTGAGGAAACGCAGATTTATTCATTCTTTCGTCGTTCCGGCGTAGGCCGGAATCCATGCTCCCTTACCAATCAATAGGTTACGTGGGGCGTGGGCCCCGGCCTTCGCCGGGGAGACAAATAAATCCGTGTTTCCTAACCCGTCTGGTCGGAGGCAACGCGCAGTTGTTGCAAACAAATCCTGTCCAAAACCCTACAAAAGTGGCGACGAATGCCATCCAAAGTGTTGCGTTCAGTTAGGTGGAAAATTCAACGCGCCGCCCGCTTGAAGACGATCACCACACCTGATCTGGCTGACCATGGACGTGACGCGACGTCTGCTCCGCCGCACCCAAAACATGTGCGGCGATCGATGAAGCCTTGGTGACTGGGAGCGTGGGCAACATGTTGCCCACGCTACGCTCAAAGCAGCTCTGGCGGTGTCCCAGGAACACAAATCAACGACACCTGGTGCTTGGGCTGAACGCCTGCCGCACGCCCGCACTGGGCGTGGCGGCCAACGTCGCCTTTTTCAGCCTTGACGATGCGTGCTAGTTTGGCCCGAACGACCCTAGCTTAGGCCTGTGGTCAATGGCAGCCGGCTCCCACTCGAGGATTTATCGTTGTCAGCTGTAATCTCGCACTCATGAGCCACCGACAATCGATAAGCCGAGCAATTGTCCCGCCAAGAAATAACGCGTGTCACCACCTCATCTTCAAGCAAAACTGCCGCGTAATCATCAACCGCAATGGTCGTCGGCATTTGCCCTGAGTTGACCGCTTCGCGCAGCGCTATGGCGCGCGACTGATTTTCACCGTTGAAGTGCGGACAGAAACCACCTTTGATCCAACCGAGGCAGGGCAGCGGCGCGAATCCGTCATAGTAGGAGTCAGAAAATCCGTATTCAAACCACACAAACGCGCCCGCGCTCATGCCAGCGATTAAAATGCCCGCGTTGTAAGCCTCGCGCAGCGCGCTATCGATTCCCCATTCTTTCCAGATGCCAAGTGCGGATTTAGTATTGCCACCACTGACGAATACCGCATCCATCGTCAACAGGCTTTGCGCAATGTCGCGCATCGGCAACGAGTTGCTTCGTGGCTTCCGTAACGGCGTGAGTTGAAACGTTTCGGCCACGGCTCCATACGCATCATTAAATTCGCTAATGACCGACTCCGCATCGCCCGTAGGCGTCGGGATCAAACAAATACGTGGCTTGCGTCCGGCGCAGCTGTGCCGCGCCAAGGCAACGATTTGTTGGTCAATCGCCGAACGCTGGCCTTCCATCATGAAACCGCCGCCCCCGATGGCGAGAATACGGCGCGTCACCATCGCTGGCATCCGCTCGGTCGCGCGAAGGCGCTCATAGCGAAGCGTGGGTGCCGAGTTGCCCACGCCACAACCATCCAATCACGCAGCCATTGCGGTGTCGCGCTGTGCGATCGAAATCACCATCCTTGACGCGTCAAAGGCGGCTTTCAGTGTCGTCTCATTCGCTTTGGCTGCTTTGAAATGCCGCTCTTTCACGTGGCCGTAACCGCGAATATCCTCGGGGATCTGCGCCAGTTGTACTGCGAGTGAA
>JACMNN010000043.1 GCA_014378555.1 Burkholderiales bacterium
CCATTCAACGCTTGCGTGCCTCGCCCTTTATTGAAAATTAATGACTCAAAACTCTAACGGTGGCAACGCGCCCCGTCATCCCCGTTCGCCAATGGCCAGACCCGCACAAGGCGGCAATCGTCCTGACGCGCAAGGCGCGGCTTTATTCAACGCCCCACCGAAGCAAGCCCAAAACTGGGTAGTGGGCAACAACGCCCAACGCAGCCCTCAAGCAGCACCGGCCGGCGCTCACAGCGCACCGCGTGAAGGCGCGCCCGTTCAGACGCCGCGCGCGGCAGAGGCTAGGCATGAGGGTGCTGTGCATGCGGCCCCTATCGTCGGGCAACTGCAAGCAGCAACGCCTGCAACGACCACGACCACGACCACGGAGTCGCACGCTCCGGCCACCACCGACAACGGCTTTGCCGCCCTTGGCCTGCGCGACGAACTGGTCCGCGCCGTGCTAGCGCACGGCTACAGCACCCCGACCCCCATTCAAAAGCAGGCCATCCCCGCCGTATTGCAAGGCGGCGACCTGCTCGGCGGCGCGCAAACCGGTACCGGCAAAACAGCCGGCTTTGTGCTGCCGTTGCTGCAACGCTTGATGCTCTCGACCAAGGCCGAGCGTCCCGCAGTGAATGGTCAACGCGGTAAACGTTTGCCGCGCGCGCTGATCCTCGCACCGACGCGCGAACTGGCTGCACAGGTTGAAGAAAGCGTTCGCATCTACGGCAAATTTTTGCCGCTGACGTCCACCTGCATTTTCGGCGGCGTGGGCATCAACCCGCAAATCTCAGCACTACGTCAGGGTGTGGACGTCGTGGTCGCAACACCTGGTCGTCTGCTCGATATCTGGGGCCAGCGCGCCATTGATTTCTCGCAGATCGAAATTTTGGTGCTTGATGAGGCCGACCGCATGCTCGACATGGGGTTCATTCACGACATCAAAAAAGTGCTCGCCGCGTTGCCGGCAAAGCGCCAGAATTTGCTGTTCAGCGCCACCTTCTCGGACGACATCAAGGCGCTCGCCGATCGCCTGTTGGACAACCCGCAAGCCATTGAGGTCGCGCGTCGCAACACCACCATCGAGGTGGTTGAGCAATCGGTTGTGCTGGTCGAAAAAGCGCACAAAGCGAAAATGTTGATTCATCTCATCCGGTCGCGAAACTGGCTGCAGACGCTGGTCTTCACGCGCACCAAGCACGGTGCCAATCGCCTGGCCGAGCAACTCGAAAAATCGGGTATCACCTCGATGGCGATCCACGGCAACAAGAGCCAGGGCGCACGCACCAAAGCACTCGCCGAGTTCAAAACCGGGTCGCTGCAAGTGCTAGTCGCCACCGATATCGCCGCCCGCGGCATCGACATCGACCAACTGCCACAAGTGGTGAACTTCGAATTACCCAACGTGCCCGAGGACTACGTGCACCGCATTGGTCGCACCGGTCGTGCTGGGTCCACGGGTGAAGCTATGTCACTGGTGATGCCAGAGGAATTGGCGCTGCTGAAAGACATCGAACGCTTCAGCAAACAAGTCATTCCGCGCATCCAAATCGAAGGCTTTAACCCGGCCCTGATTGCCGATCCGGTGTCAACAACCGCCGACGCTCGCGACGCCGAATGGCAATCACGCGGCGGTCGTCCGGCGCCACGCCGCTCAGCCAGCAAACCACAGGGCGCGCCTCGTGGTGGTGGCTATGGTGGTGGCGGTGGTAGTGGTGGTGGTCAAGGCAGAAGCACAAGCGGCGGTCAAGGTCGAGGCAGCTCAGGTGGAGGCTTTGGTGGTGGTAGCGGCGGCGGCAGTGGCGGCGCAGGCGGCCAACAACGCACGCCAAGCAGCCCGCCGCGCACGTTCTCGCCTACCTCCTCACCGAGCGCGCGTCCGCGCACCGGTGGCACGACCCGCGGTTAACGTTCCTCGTCCCCTTCCCGCAACGGGGAGGGGACGCATCAACTGTTGTTGATCGTCGTCGTCACCGCAATACCGAGCTGCCTGAATTTTCGGCAACGCTGATCGCTACAGAAAGTTAGCGCAACAGGTCTTCCACCCGTCCCTTGGTGCTAACCGATCCGCACATCTGCGCCACATATTGCAGCGCCATGCGATGCTCCGGTTCGCTGTAGTCGCCTAGCGCGTCGGCGACCATGGTCATCTGAAAATTACGCATGTAGCCGTCGATGCAACTCACCATTACGCCGTGGTGCGCGAACACGCCACAGATGACGACTTGGTCGCGGTTCATCTTGCGTAGCGTGGGCTCAAGTTCGGTTTGGAAGAACGCGCTATGACGCGGCTTTTCGATGACGTATTCGTCTTCGCGCGGGGCGAGGTCGCGCACAATCTGGCAGTCCTCCTCGCGAACGTGTGCGGCGTTCAGGCCGTCGCCCCACACCGTGAGCCCGAGGCCGCGTTCGAAGCGTGATTTGGCGCGCTCACCGCGACAGAAAAACACCGGCAATTGTGCATCGCGAAACGCATTCACGAGCGATAAAACATTCGCCACCAACGGCGCACGATCCACATACAAATCGAGCCAATAATTCTGCATGTCATGCACCAATAGCACCATGCGGTCGGTGCTCAACTGCCACTGAATTTTGTTGTACTTGAGGCATTCCTCGCCTGGCATTGCGTACGAGTCGATGGGGTTGCGGGCGAGTGTTCGCTGTGAGTTGATGGTCGAGGTCATGAAGGCTCCAAATTTGCTCACACCATAGCTGAAGTTTGACGCTAAGCTCTCGTCATGGAACCCAACACCACTCAAACACTCGCCAACCGCGTGGCTCTGGTCACTGGCGCGAACACCGGCATCGGGCTCGTAACCGCGCGCGAACTTGCGGCGCGTGGCGCGCATGTGTTCATCGCGTGTCGTTCGGTCGATCGAGGCCAGACGGCTGTTGACGATATTCGCAAGGCAACCGGTAACGAAAAAGTTGAATTGCTCACGCTCGATCTTGGCAACTTCGCCTCCATTCGGGCGTGCGCAGAACAGTTCCTGTCGCGCAATTTGCCACTGCATTTGTTAATCAACAACGCTGGCCTAGCGGGTGCGAAAGGATTGACGAAATCGGGCTTTGAGCTGGCCTTCGGCACCAATCACATCGGGCCGTTTCTGTTAACGCAACTGCTGCTAAACCGCATCAAGCTTTCCGCACCCGCGCGCATCGTGACAGTGGCGAGTCGGGCGCACGCGCGCGTATCTGGCATCAATTGGGATGATGTTCGTCAGGCGACCAAGGGCAATGCGGGCTTGCGCGAATACGGCATCTCTAAGCTCGCCAACGTGTTGTTTAGTGCAGAGTTAGGTCGGAAGCTTGCTGGCACGGGGGTCACCGCCTACTCATTGCATCCCGGCGTGGTGGCGACAGACGTGTGGCGCGAAGTGCCTGCCTTCATTCGCCCCTTGATCAAGCTCATGATGATCTCGTCGGAGGAGGGTGCGCAAACCACCTTGTACTGCGCCACGTCAGCCCACGTAAGCGACGAGACTGGCCTGTACTACGACAAATGTCGCGTCAAAGCGCCGAGCAAAGTCGGGCAGGATTGGGCGCTTGCCGCTGAGCTTTGGCGACGCAGTGAGGCGTGGCTTCGATAGCTCGCACGGTTGCGAGAACTAGCGCTGCGGAATCCGGTGTCGCGCCACATGACGGCCGCCGTCGTTCATGTCTTCCGATCGCAGCGCGGCGTGTTTGGTTACGCGACCTTTCATGCGTTCGCGCCACATTTTGAACGAGCTGGCTTTCATGTGCGCACGCATTAGTTCGATCACCGCTGATTCGTTTAAACCAAATTGCGTCTGAATCGCCTCGAACGGCGTGCGGTCTTCCCATGCCATTTCGACAATGCGTGACACGTCACCCTCCGATAGATGGGTTGCTGCTACAGTTTTCATATCGGTGAGCCTCGCGTGTTCAGCGTTTGTCTCAAAGCTCGTCTACTTTGCTACGCATGGTTTTGATCTGTCCGCGTTGAGTTTTACCCTCAAGCCGACGCTTCTTTGAGCCGAGCGTTGGCTTGGTTGCGTGACGAATCAGCGGCGGCTTGGCAACACTTTGCACCAACGCCAGCAATCGCGCAATCGCCTCGCGTTTGTTCGCCTCTTGCGTGCGTTGCGTTTGCGCCTTGATCACAAGTACGCCCTCGGTGGTGATGCGTGAATCAGCCAGCGCGGTCATTCGGGCCTTCACGCCAAACGGCAGGCTCGACGCGCCGATGTCAAAACGCAACTGCACCGCCGACGAAACTTTATTCACGTTTTGTCCGCCCGCGCCCTGCGCGCGGATCGCGGTGAATTCAATTTCGGTCAGTGGAATTTCGATACGAGACATCTGAATTGCGGTGGATTGCTGGTGGCTGCTGAATCACTACGTGTCAGCCCAGTCTATTTCAACATGCTTTTCGACATTGGCATGGCGCAGCGCCGGCCGTTGCAAGCCATTTCGCTCGTTGCTCGCCTATGCATGGGAGCCATCGACGGCGGACATGCTAAACCCCGATCAACGCATGTAGCTGCTGCTGCTTGGCCACTAACTCCTGCGACGTACCGCGCAACACAACGCGACCCTTCTCCAGCCCGCTGTGGTGATCCGCCAGCGGCATCAGTGCCTTTAAATCCTTGTCGATCACCAGCATCGCAAGCTTCTCTGCTTTAAGCAACGCCAACGCACGCCAGATATCTGCGCGCACTAGCGGGGCAAGTCCCTCGGTCGCTTCATCAAGAATTAGCAGGCGCGGATTGGTCATCAGCGCGCGGCCGATGGCGAGCATCTGTTGTTCGCCCCCTGAGAGGGTGCCACCGAGTTGACTCATACGTTCGCCGAGCCGCGGAAACAGACCCACCACGCGATCAATGGTCCAGGCCCGCCCGTTCGTCGTGCTGGCGGTGGCGACCAAATTTTCGCGCACGGTGAGCGTGGGGAATACCTGTCGACCCTCCGGTACAAGACCTAAGCCGAGCTTACCGATACGGTGCGATGGTGATTTGGATATGTCTTCACCGGCGAACATGATGCGTCCGCTGGTAGGGGTGAGCCAGCCACATAGGCATTTCACCAGCGTGCTTTTGCCCATGCCGTTGCGGCCCAACAGCGTTGCCACTTCGCCTTGGCCAATGACTAGATTGACGTCAAACAACACGCGGCTTGCGCCGTAGCCAGCGG
>JACMNN010000242.1 GCA_014378555.1 Burkholderiales bacterium
ACAGAAGTGGTTCAGCGAATTCAGACAGCGATTTAAGCGAAACTTCAGGGCATCGAGCGAGGCATAAATAGCGCTCGCGAACGGAGTCATGATGTTGAAGAAAAAGTCGTCGGTTGCGAAGCAGCAACGGCGTAAATTAAGTCCCGAATTCAAGGCGAAGGTTGCGTTAGCCGCGCTTCGCGATGACAAGACGTTGGCGCAGCTCTGTGCCGAGTTTCAGGTGCACAGCACGCAAATTAGTGACTGGAAGCGGCAGTTTATCGAGCACGCCGTGGAGGGATTTGCCAGAAGGCGCGGCGCCGAGCGCCTACCGGCCATTGACGTGATTCCGCTGCACGCAAAGATTGGCGAACTGACGCTGGAGAATGATTTTTTAGAACGTGCGCTCACCAAGGCGGGATTGTTGAGCGCAAGAGGATGATTGATCCAACCCACGCCTTATCCATTGTCAAGCAAGCCGAGGCCGTCGGCATTAGCCGAGCCTCGGTCTACTACGTGCCGCGCCCGATAAGCGCTGCTGATTTAGCGCTGATGCGGCGAATCGACGAGCTGCACCTACAGCACCCCTTCATGGGCGCGCGGCAGCTGAAACGTGAGCTACTGAAAGCAGGCATTGACGTCGGTCGTTGCCACATCCGTTCGCTCATGCGGCGGCTCGACATTGAGGCGCAGTGCCCGCAGCCAGGTACCAGTAAACCCGCCCCGGGGCACAAGATCTACCCGTACCTGCTGCGCTGTATAGCCATACCTCGAGCCAATCAGGTGTGGGCGTTGGACACCACCTACATCCCGATGGAGCGCGGGTTTGTCTATCTCACGGCGGTGGTGGATGTAGCCAGTCGCCGAGTGCTCGCGCACAAGACGGTCACCACGCTTGAGGCGCATCACGCCGTGGAGATCATCGAGCAGGCGTTTGCGAAATTCGGCATCCCGGAGATCGTCAACACCGATCAAGGCAGTCAGTTCACCGCTGAGGAGTTCACCCACGCGGTGCTCGGACGTGGGGCCAAGCTTTCCATGGATGGCCGCGGCGCGTGGCGGGATAATGTGTTTGTCGAGCGGCTGTGGCGAAGCGTGAAATACGAACGCGTGTACCTGCGTGCTTATGAAAGCGTGAGCGATGCAAAGTCTGACATTGCCGAGTACATCGACTGGTACAACACCGAGCGAGGGCACACGAGCTTGAACAACAATCAAACCCCTGATGCCGCCTATTGGCGAATGTTGCCAACGCAGAAAATGACTGCGTAGAATCATTGTTACTGGTGTGCCCTGAGTTACCCACCGGGGCACGCAAAACGTGCTCTAAACAGGGAGCGTTTGCGTGCCCCCGTGGATAACTCTACATCCCCAATCAACCCGCCCACGTTTCTCTTAAATATCGGGGTTTGTTGTCTTAACTAACTGAGCCACTTCTGTACTTGCGTCTTCCGTCAGTGCGTTGCCGCACAGACATAGTCAGTACACAAAGCGCAAAGTTCGTGTATTAAGTGGCGCATCTTTTGATTTGGTTGTCACGAAAGGTTACCGAGCGAATGAGACTTTCTACGTTTATTAACAATCATCAGGACACAATTCTTGATGAATGGGACCAGTTCGCTAAGACGTTGTTCTCGCCTGAGGACAAGCGCAACCACTATTTATTGCGCGACCATGCGCGCGAATTGCTTTTGGAGCTCATAGCGGATATGACTTCAGACCAAAGTCCGCAACAGGAGGTGGATAAGTCAAAAGGGGTTGTTTCTCCCTTTCACGCAGACGACAACGCTGCAAATGTTCATGGCGTCACTAGGCACGATGAAGGCTTCTCCGTTTCTGCCGTAGTTGCAGAGTTTCGCGCGCTGCGCGCTTCAATCTTGCGGATGTGGTTACCCAACATTTTGGTCATGTCGACCCCCGTTGTGATCGACATCATAAGGTTTAATGAATCTATCGATCAGTTAGTCGCAGACTCCATTGTTACTTACAAGGAGGCGTGACGCGACGTTGGGCTAACAGACTCAAAAATTGAGCTGACCGCAACTGCCCAAAGGCTCGTCCCGCGGACTTGTCGCCACGTATCAAAAAATGAAGTCTATTGACCAATTCTAATTATGGGGGCTGCCACTTCGATGCATCAAAATCGCCACCCGAGTTAACCGCCGACGGCTCCCGCTGAATGCGACTGCGGCCGATTTTTTTACTTTAGACGGTTGCTGCGTTTAACCACGAACTGTTGACGACCGCGGTGACTTGAAGCGTATTTCGTAAGGCGTTAAACCGCTCAAGATTTGCGCGGCGTTGCGCTGACGTGGTCTTACTTCTGGTCGACGTACTCGTCGGTGTAATCGTCCATAGACGTGCCTCTAAAGAAGAACTCATGCAGCCAACGATTCACGTTTTCGCAGCAGCGGAGTTGATAAGCCTGGTAGGCATGGCAGAAATGAGTTTGTCTTTGAAGAACTTTTGGCAGACGAGCAAATTCGTAACTCCGATGACAGGTGAAGGTATTTATAACCCGAACATTTAGCAGAACTTTACGGCCAAGTGCAATGGCCGCAGAAGTATTTTTGAACGAGATTAACCTTACGTAACGGCGCTTGCCATTATTGATCACCAGTACGAGATGGTCATCGCGGTGTAGGCTCCAAAGCGTGTCTTACTCCAAATGATCACGCTCTAATTTCGGTTAAGCGCGCATCCTCAAGTGGCCCCGATAATGGCACCCTCTCATCAGCATTGTTGTAGGTCTGTCCAACCCAATACTTAGATGGCCGCCGTTGATAAACGTCATCGATGTCAACGCCTCGATTTAAGCCTTAAAGTTTCGCTTGATCCGCTGTCTGAATTTGTTGAATTACTTCTGAAAATTAAGGTTTGATTGAGTGCCGATTCATCTCGATTTTGAAAATACGTATCCAGTCTTTCTACGCTTAGCCTCATACATTGCCATATCCGAGTTTTTCAGCACAATTTCTGGTGTGGCGCCATCGCAGTCGCTTACCGCAATTCCGATGCTGGGTTTGACCGTGATGCGGCATCCTTCTACGAAAAGTTCAGCGGAAACGGCACTTATAAATGATTTCGCAAGCAGTGCAAGTTCTTGATGATCATTCTTATCTTTCAACAAGCAGACGAATTCGTCGCCGCCGATCCGATACACCACAGCGTCAGCGGGAACGTTATCTCGTAACCGTGAAGCGGTGATTTGAAGCATTGCGTCACCCACGTGATGACCATGTATGTCATTAACTAATTTAAGTCCATCGAGATCAATATAAAACAGAGAAACAAAGCGCCGGTTAATAACTGCCTCGGCGATCGCTTTTTTGAGATTCAACATGAGAGATATACGATTGGGAAGCGACGTAAGAGCATCGTGAAGCGCCATGTCTCTGGCGATACGTTCGTGCATGCGACTTCCAATCAGTTGCGCTTGAACGAGAGCGAGGGCGGTCCGCGTTTCGCGCAATTCTTGATCCACTCGAGGAAGCGCTTTCTGCCACACTGGCATGCCGATCCGCAACTGCGTAAAGGCATCGACACATTCCTGCAAGACCGTCTGTGGCTGCGTGCCGAAGGCTCCAGCCCTAGCGAACGAATCTTTGGTGCACAGTTGGTTGACCGCGCTTGCAAAGCGCTCGATTACTGCAACAAACAAAATACTCCATATGTGTGGATCCATCGGACTTGACAATGAGGGTAGTGGTGCACTCTCAGCGGTGCAGCTCAAATCGTTCAAGTAATTCAGCGCCATCGCGTCGGACGCTGCGAGCCCCGCATGGCTGGAAGCCGCGTTCGAGGAAGGGAGTGCGTTTTGAACCATATTGGCACACTTGCCTTTAGCCTGTGTGAAGAATATCGCTGACGTTGCCAGCTGCTTCTGCAGCGCGGGCACCGTGTGAGTCATAAACACAAATTGATTTGAAAACGTCCATTCCCACGATTCGAATTTGAACATTTTGATGCTGCGTTGTATGTTCGGTAGCCCACACAAACCGCGATTATTTGATCGAATCGGGAAGGATGATTTGTATTCTTTAAGGCACGTTATAAAAGTTGCAATGTGCAAACAACGCGTTGATAAGGTGATGATGATTGACGGAGCGAAGAAAGCGGACCGCGTCGATTGGACCATCAGTTCTGACGACTCCGACCTACCCCGCCCCCACGACTAGCAAGGTGACGGAGAAGTCGTGCAGCAAATTCAGACAGCAACTTAATCGAAATTGCAGGGGCTCTCGCCAAGCATAAAAACGCTCCCGATCTACATTCATGATGTTGAATAAAAAATTGTCAGTGACGAGGCGGCAACAGCGCAAATCGAGGTCGAATGCAAAGCGAAGGTTGCGTGAGCCGCGCTTCTCAATCACATCGTGATTGCCGTCAACCAATGACAAAAATTTGGAGCAGCTCTGCACTCTGTCTGTGGAGTGCAACACGCAAATTAATGGTTGGAAGGGGCAGTCTATCCAGCACTCCGTTGAGCGCTTTGACAAAGAGCGCGGCACCTAGCGTTTATCGGCCATTGATCTAATTCCGCTGCACGCTTTGGTTGGTAAGCGTCCGGTTTAAACCGTCGGAGACACGAGGAAGCAGGAGTAAGAGACTAGGTGTCCACGTATCGAGTAGGTGGACACCTAATGATGAGAACGACAGTCGTTGTTGAACGCGCACAACTAGTAGCGCGTACGAGCG
>JACMNN010000044.1 GCA_014378555.1 Burkholderiales bacterium
AGCAATGGGCGGCAAACCGGGGGATGTGATCACCATTGCATCGAGGCGAGGCGAGGTGGTGCTTTATGCACGGGCCGACGATAGTTCGCCACAAGGCGCGATTTTTGTGCCGTTTTGTTATTACGAAGCGGCCATCAACCGCCTGACCAACGCTGCGCTCGACCCGTTCGCAAAAATTCCTGAGTTTAAGTATTGCGCGGTTAAGGTTTCGCTAGGCGGCACCGTTGCCGAGCAAACCAGTTATGGCGGCGGGCAACGGCTTGAGAGTCTGCTGAGCACAGCACAGTAATGTGCGGCTAGGGGCGACCCGGCGGTCGCTCTCTGCGAGCTAGGATACGCAGATTAATGTGATACCAAGCGCGGCGAAGGATACGCAGAGTAATGTCATCCTGAGCGCAGCGAAGGATTAGTTCGCATGCGAGCACGGTTGTAAGTCATTGAAATCAACGTATGTGGCGTGATCCTGCGCTATCGCTCAGGATGACACGTTGATGAATCCGTGATTCCGTCACAAAACACGGATCGCTCACTGTTTTCGTCTTTCCGGCGTAGGACGGAATCCATGCTGCCCTACCAATCAATGAATGTGTAGGGTATGGGTCCCGGTCTTCAATCACGCCGGTGAAGACCGGGGTAGAGTGACGAATAAATCTGCGTTTCCCTGCGATGTTCAGTGTGGTCGCGTTGGCAACAGCTTTGCGCTAAACATGCCGTCACCGTTGAGCGGCGCGGCAAATATGTGTGATACCGATTATTGCAAAAAATCGTCTGTAATCGCGGCCCAACGGGCGTTTCAACCGAAAGCTGACACCGAGCTAATCGGCACCCCACTACCAGCGAATCAGCGCGCTACCCCAAGTAAAGCCACCGCCCACGGCAACTGTTTGCACCACATCGCCCGATTTAATCCGGCCATCGCGCACAGCGGTGTCGAGCGCTAGTGGGATCGATGCGGCGGACGTGTTGCCCTGCCCTTGCACCGTAACGATTGTTTTTTCTGCGGGCACGCCGAGACGTTTTCCGGTGGCGTCGATGATCCGAACGTTGGCCTGATGCGGCACCAGCCAGTCGATATCAGCAGCGGTCATGTTGGCCATTGCCAGCGTCTCGTTGCACACGTCTGCCATCACCTTCACCGCCATTTTGAAAACGGCCGGGCCGTCCATATGAACGTGTGGGTCGCCGTAGACGACGCCGTTTCGCACGTGCCCTGGCACATTCAAAATGTTGCGCCGGCTGCCATCTGCATGCAGCTTGGTGGCAAGGATTCCGGGTGTTGCTGACTGCGTAAGCACCACCGCCCCCGCGCCATCGCCGAACAGCACGCAGGTGGTGCGGTCTTTCCAGTTCAGGATGCGCGAATAAATTTCAGCACCGATCACCAGCGCGTTTTTGTGCGCACCACTGGCCACCATTTTGTCGGCGACCGATAGCGCATAGACAAAGCCAGAACACACCGCCTGAATATCAAACGCGGCAGCGTTGTTCGCGCCCAATTTGTCTTGCACGATGCACGCAGTGCTGGGAAAAATGACGTCCGGCGTGGTGGTAGCAACAATCAACAAATCAATGTCAGATGCATTGAGCCCCGCTGCTTGCAACGCCTGAGTGGCCGCCGCTACCGCTAGATCGCTGGTCGCTTCGCCGTCTGCGGCAATGTGTCGCGAACAAATGCCGGAGCGAGTGCGAATCCATTCATCCGACGTGTCGACGAATTTCGACAGATCGTCATTGGTAAGGATTTTTTGCGGAAGATAGCTTCCGGTGGAGATAATTTTGCTGAACAAAAGAGAGTCGCTTACGCCGCAGATTACCTGCATTTAATCAGCATTAGCGCCAATTCAGAAACGCACGACAAGAGTGGCCGAACGGGGCCTAACTGTTGACAACTTTCGCAGTTATTGGCGACGTATTAATGTTGAGCGCTGCCACGCGCTCGGTCAACTCGGCAATCAAATCATGACGGGCTTCTTCGTAGGCGCGCTCAATGGCGGTTGCAAAGCCGGCAACGTCGGCCCCGCCGTGACTTTTCACGACAATGCCGCGCAAGCCGAGCAGCGTTGCGCCGTTGTGTTGGGAGGGATCCATTCGCGCTTTAAATCGCCTCAACACCGGGTAGGCGACCGCGGCGCTCATCTTGGCTAGTGGGCCGCGCGAGAACTCTTCACGCAACATTTGCGACATCAAGTTGGCGATGCCTTCAGCCGATTTCAACGCGACATTACCGACAAATCCGTCGCACACCACAACATCAACGGTGCCTCGAAACACATCGGTGCCTTCGACGTTACCGACGAAATTTAGATCCGTAGCGCGAATCAATTCGGCCGCGCTTTTGACCAGCTCGTTGCCCTTAATTTCTTCCTCGCCGATGTTGAGCAGCGCCACCGTTGGGCGTGCATTACCGGTGAGCGCAGACGACAACGCTGCGCCCATAATTGCAAATTGGCGCAGGTGTTCGGCAGTGCAATCTACGTTGGCGCCGAGGTCAAGCACTAGCGCGCCGCCGTCGCCTTCGCGCCCGTGCCCAGTGTGGGTGGGGAAAAATCCAGCGATGGCCGGTCGATCAATGCCTGGCAGTGTTTTGAGCACAAAACGCGCGGTGGCCATCAATGCGCCGGTATTACCCGCGCTGACACAAGCATCCGCCCGCCCGTCTTTCACCGCGTTTAACGCGAGACGAAGACTAGAATTTTTTTTGTTTTTTAGCGTGATCGCTGGAGACTCGTCCATACCGACAACCTCGGTCGCGGTCACGCTCGTCACTCGCACCAAATTGGCAACGTTGACGTGTTTATTGACTAGCGCTAGAGACGACTCAAGGCCAACGAGCACTAAGTGCGCGTCAGCTCGTTTTGAGAGGAACAGTGCAGCGGCGGGCAGCGTGACTGCCGCGCCGTGATCGCCGCCGTCGACGTCAATGGCGATGCGCACGTTGGGCACGCCACTAGCTATTGACGACAAGGCGAGACTTATTCGTCAGCTTTGGTCTGTACTACTTTTTGACCGCGATAGAAACCGTTTGGGCTGATGTGGTGACGACGATGCACCTCGCCGGTGGTCGGCTCGATGGCCAGATGCGGCGTTTCGAGCGCGCTGTGAGCACGGTGCATACCGCGCTTGGAAGGGGATTTTTTATTTTGCTGAACAGCCATGATGGACTCCTAATCTAACTTACGTAACTTGTGTAACTAACTTATTAAACTTAATCGCGTGCGGCGTTGTGAACGCACATTGTTCACGCTTCTAGTATCGCGGGATCCGCCTCGCACTTTGGACAGCGAGGTATGTAGGGCACCGCGAGCAACAATTCATCTTCTACCAATTCGAGCGCAGAGGTTTTTTCGTTTCCCTCAATGCACTCAAACGCTTCGTCTTCCCAACTCGCCAACTCGGCCGCATCATGCGCCACGTGAATGGTCGAAGATGAGTCCACCGGTAAATCAAAGTCTGCGCCGCAAGAGTGGCAGGTCAATCCCACCGAGCCCTTCGCCGTAACCACAAAACCCGGTCGCGATGACACCGATCTTTCAACACCGTGTACCGACCCGAGCATCGCGCCGACTTTAAGATCGCCATCTGACGACCTTTCCAGCAGTTCGACCGGAATGGCCCCAGCAATCGAATATCCTTGTCGGGCAAATTGCGCAGCGCTCTGGCGAAATTTCCAGTCCGCTTCTGCAGGTGCGCTAACTTGTTTATTATCTTTGGAAACCAACTTGATTCTTCACTTTGTCTTCTTTTTGTGCGCCGCGCTTTTGTAGCGCATTAGCAGCTTTAAAAGCCTTAAAAGTCAGACAGTTAGCCGGAAACACGAAAGCCCACGATTATAGTCATTTTCGGCGGGACGCACTACAAGAAGCACTCGTTATATGCCCAGCCCTATCGTCCTCGCCTCTACATCCCGCTATCGCCGCGAGCTGCTTGAGCGTCTTGGCGTGCCATTTTCGGTCGACAGACCCGACGTTGATGAGACGCAAACCGCTGCCGAATCACCCTTCGATAATTGCCGAAGACTGGCGTTGGACAAGGCCCGCGTGGTGGCAGATCGACACCCGACCGGCATCGTCATAGGCTCGGATCAAGTGCTCGACCTCGATGGTGTTGCGCTGTCCAAACCAGGCGATTTCGCCACCGCACTCGACCAACTCAAACGCTGCCAGGGCCGCACCCTACACTGCTACACCGCGCTGTGCGTGGTGTCGCCCGGTCGAGCGCCACTGCTTGATGTGGTCACCACCGAGATCACCTACCGCACCCTGTCGGACGCCACATTGATTGCCTACCTGAACCGCGAGCAGCCCTACGACGCTGCGGGCGCGGTGAAAGTGGAAACCGCCGGCATCACGCTGCTACGTGCTGTCACCAGCGACGACCCGACCGCCATCATCGGCCTGCCGCTCATTCGGTTGACCGACTTCTTGATCGAGTTGGGCGCCTTATGATCGGCACGTTGTATCTGCTGCCCAATCTGCTGGGCGTAGCCGCGCCCAGCGACGTGCTGCCTGCGCGCAGCATCGCGCTGGCGCAAACGCTGAATCATTTCATCGTCGAAACACCGAAAGTCGCCCGCGCCTTTTTAAAAACGCTGTCGCCAGAGCGGGTGATCGCCGACATTTTCATCACCGCTTGCGACCCGCTGCCAGCGGCCAAAGCACAGTGCGCCGCGTGGCTCAAAGCGGGCATCGACGTCGGCGTTATTTCTGACGCCGGATGCCCCGGCATGGCGGACCCCGGCGCAGCGTTCGTCGCGCTTGCACACACCACCGCCATCGCTGCGCGGGTGGTACCCCTGGTCGGCCCCTCCTCCGTGCTGCTCGGGCTCATGGCCAGTGGATTCGATGGTCAACATTTCGCATTTCACGGCTACCTGCCGAGCAAACCGCTGGAACGCGACGCCGCATTGCGCGCCCTCGACCGCCAAGTGCAAAGCACAGGCAGCACGCAAATTTTTATCGAAACGCCGTACCGCAACGCCGCGATGTTGGGCGCGCTGCGCGACGTAGTCGCCGCCAGCACCCACGTCTGCATCGCCCAAAACCTTGGCGCGGAAGGCGAAACCATTTGCGCCAAAGCAGCCAGCGCGTGGAGCGAAACCGACCGGAATCGATTTGTCGTCAAAGCGCCCACCCTGTTCCTGCTCGGCAAACCACAAGGCTGAACACCACGTACAAAATTGCGAATCTGATTGACCGCTAGAATTCAGGAAGTCAGTCCATTGCCCGAGTGGTGGAATTGGTAGACACAGCGGACTTAAAATCCGCCGCTTTCGTGAATAGCGGGCGTACCGGTTCGATTCCGGTCTCGGGCACCAT
>JACMNN010000243.1 GCA_014378555.1 Burkholderiales bacterium
CACTTTAAATTTTTTGTCGCCGCGCGGAAAGCCGTATTGGCGGCGCAATGTCAGGCGCAATTTGGCGAGCAGCGCGTCGTGTTCGGTGAACGCTAAATCGCTGCAGACGAGCTTGGTGGTGTCGGTTTTGCCACCCGATCCGCCGCACACGTAAATCGGCAAACCGAGCTTTCGACAATGGGCAACCAGCCCGGCTTTTGCATTGACTTTGTCGATGGCGTCGATCACGAAGGTCGCCTCGGCAGGCAGGATGGTGGTGACGTTATCGGTGCTGACAAAATCATCGATCAGGTTGACTACACAGTCTGGCGCAAAGCTCAAAATTCGCTCGCGCATCGCGTCGACTTTGTTGCGCCCGAGGCTCTCATACGTGGCGTGTGCTTGCCGGTTGAGGTTCGATTCGGCCACCACGTCCATGTCGATCAATGTGATGCGGCCAACGCCTGATCGGGCCAGCGATTCGGCGGCCCACGAGCCGACGCCGCCAATGCCGACGATCACCGCATGCGCTGCACGAATTCGTGCAAAACCGGCGCTGCCATACAGTCGCACCAGACCACCAAAGCGGCGCTCGTCTGTAACGTCAGAAATGGCAGTGGTGATGGATTCCATGTTCGCCTAGGCTTCGATTGAGGCAACGCATCAGGCGCGCTCGGCGCACCAAGCGATGACTAGAACGGGGGCGGGTGTGTTGCCAACGTTGCTGCGCGGAGCGCAGCCGATACATCAGCCCGCGTCGTTATTTGGTGGCGTAGGGATACGGCTGTTGCGGCACGCGGCCGGCGTCTTGCTCGCTGACTTCTTTCATATCCAGCGGCTTTTTATCCCACCAGATCGCGCGGCCTTTGCGCTGCTCTTCTTCGAGCTGCGGGCGTGCGATTTTCAGTTCGCGGATGAATTTTGTGATTTCGGATTCGTACATGGCGGGCAGCGATCTGGTTAGCGGGTAACTAAATTATTCATTGATTTTAGGCGCTTCGCCCGCAGGCCGCTCGCGCCGTGAACCCGAGTAAAGTTCAAACTCAAACAGGCGGCAATCCAGCGCGCCGTTAAACAGCGGCGTGCGCTTTGACGGCTTGAAGCCAATGCCTCCAGGCAGTGCGCGATCGGCAGTGATGAAACATGCCTTCCAGCCGGCCATGGTTTGCTTGAGCCAAGTGCCCACGACTGGATACCAAAGCTTCAAATCGGCCAAGTCGTCGAGCCGCTCGCCGTACGGCGGATTGGTGAGCAGCAGCCCGTTGGGCGCAGGCGAATCGAGCGTTTCCATAGCCACGTTGGTCAACACGACGCGCGCTGCGTTAGCCTCGCCACCAATGTTTTGCAAGTGCCTGCGCGTGGTGTCCACAGCCTCGGCGTCACGGTCATTGCCGAACAACAAACCCTCGGGCAACGGCTTACCGGCGCTGGCGGCTGCTTCGCGCATGGCATGAAAATCATCAGCCTGAAAATTGAGCATTTTCTCGAACGCGAACGGGCGCTGCGCACCGGGCGCCAAACCCATCGCGATCATCGCGGCCTCGGTCAAAATAGTGCCACTGCCGCACATCGGGTCGAACAACGGCATCTGCGCTTTCCAGCCCTTCAATGCCAACATGCCCGCGGCAAGATTCTCGCGCAGCGGAGCGGCAAGGCCTTCACGCCGATAGCCGCGTTTAAACAACGCTTCACCGGCGAGATCAAGATAGACGGTGGCGGTGTGGGTGGTCAGAAACACATGGATGCGCATGTCGGGCATGCTGGTGTTGACCGACGGCCGATCCTCGCCGGCAGCGCGGAAGCTGTCGACAATGGCATCTTTAACGCGAAGCGTTACAAATTCCAAGCTCGTCACTGGCGACCGGATGGCGTCTACCTGCACGCGAATGGTGTGCTGTGGAGAAAACAGCTGCGGCCATTCGATTTCGCGCGCCAGCGAAAAAATATCTTCCTCAGAACGGTATTCGTCAACCGCCAGTTGCCACAGCACGCGGCTGGCAATGCGGCTCCACAGGCAGACGCGATAGCCGAGCGTAAACGTGCCTTGAAAAGCCACGCCGCCATCCGTCGGCCCGACGTGCTGCGCGCCCAGCTCGGTTAGTTCTTCAAACAACACCGTTTCTAGTCCACGCGGACAAGGAGCAAAGAATTTTTGCAATGGGGGAGTGGCAGAGGCGTTCATTATTATTTTCTTAAAGTGCAGGAATCACCCATGCCGTCGCGCCAGACGCGGACGCTGGCGATGTTTGCGAAATGCGGGGCGACTGCGTGCCAAACAAAGGTGCAGAGATTTTCGAGTGTCGGCACGCCGAGTGACGGCACCTCGTCGAGGTAGTGGTGATCCAGCTGATCACGCACCACGTCCAGTTGCGCCCGCAACAGGCCGAGATCGCTGACCATGCCGCTGTTGGCTTCTGGCATGCCGCTCAGCGCGACCTCACAGTGATAGGTGTGGCCGTGAATGCGACGCGAGCCTTCAGCGCCAATGCTGCGCTTGAGCGTGTGTGCCGCATCAAAGTAGAAGCGCTGTGAAATTTCGTAGTTCATGTCGGATTGCCTTTCAACATCGGACCGTACGCATGCATTGAAAGGCAACGGCGACAAGGCAATGTTTGATTTCGGACAGAATTCATTATCGAATGCCGATGACTTTGTGGGTCTGCACGCTTAGCCGCCACTGCGGATTTTGCAAGCAAAAGTCGATGGCAAACTGCGTATTTTCGAGTCGTGCCGGGCCGTCCATAGCCTGCACAAATCGATGTTCAAAATCGAGCGTGTTCAGATAATCGAAGTCCAACGACTGCGGCACCACCACCTTTAGCTCTTGCCCGTTCGTTTGCAGCAAAGTGGCGCCGGCTTTGGGGCTCACGCAAATCCAGTCGATGCCGGCCGGGGCCGCAAGGGTGCCGTTAGTTTCAACCGCAATTTCGAAACCCTCAGCATGAAGTGCGGCAATGAGCGGTGGGTCAAGCTGCAGCAGCGGTTCGCCGCCGGTGCAAACGACCAGCCGTTTGCCTTTAGCGGTTGCTGGCCATTCGCTCGCCACCACGGCTGCGAGCTCGGCAGCGGTGACATATTTGCCGCCACGCGTGCCATCGACGCCGACAAAATCAGTGTCGCAAAATTTGCACACTGCGGTGGCGCGATCACGCTCCAGTCCGCTCCATAAATTGCATCCGGCAAAACGGCAAAAAACGGCCGCTCGACCCGCGTTGGCACCCTCGCCTTGCAGGGTGTAGAAAATTTCTTTAACCGCGTAGGTCATAGCGGTGGCACCGTGCGTAGGGTGGGCACCCCGTGCCCACCGTCACAAAGCAAACGAGTATGTTCGATATAGCCGCGTGTTGGTGGGCACGGGGTGCCCGCCCCACCAAATTTGTGCGCAACAAAACTCATCGCAACCGCCATTTCTCAAACCCCGCTTTGCGCAACGCGCACGCCGGACATTCACCGCAGCCGTAGCCCCACGGGTGCAACGTTTCGCGCACCCCGTTGTAGCAAGTGTGGGTGTGCTCAATTACCAGCTGGGTCAGCGTCGCGCCACCCAGCGATTCGGCCAGCGCCCAGGTGTCGGCCTTATCAATCCACATCAGTGGCGTTTCAACGCGCAGCTTTTGATCGAGCCCCAGCGACAACGCGACCTGCATCGCCTTCATGGTGTTGTCGCGGCAATCCGGGTAGCCCGAAAAATCGGTCTCGCACATGCCACCCACCAACACGTTTAAACCACGCCGATAAGCGACCGTCGCGGCAAAGGTCAGAAACAGCAAGTTGCGCCCGGGCACGAACGTATTGGGCAAGCCATTTTTCTCGTAGGCAATCGCCACGTCGCGCGTTAAGGCGGTGTCGCTGATTTGTCCCAGCACAGCCAGATCAACGACGTGATCGTCGCCCAACTTGGCACGCCATTGCGGAAACGCCGCGCGCATTTCGCGCAGCGTTTGCAGACGCACGTCCATCTCGATACGATGCCGCTGACCGTAGTCAAAACCAATCGTCTCGACATGAGCAAAACGCTGCAGCGCCCAGGCCAGACAGGTGGTGGAGTCCTGCCCGCCGGAGAAAAGGACGAGCGCTTTCGACGTAGAGTCCGTCAAGGTTGCGAGGGATGGCATTGCGCGATGCGGAACTGTCGCGCTGACGCGAGAGTCGTAATGAATTAGCCTGCTATTTTCGCAGCAAAGCCAAAACAACCCCAATCCACCCAACCCGTGACCGCTATGAACTTAAAAATGTCTCCATGGTTCGCGTTGATTGTTGCTGCAATTACGTTGACAGCCATCGGCGGTTGCG
>JACMNN010000244.1 GCA_014378555.1 Burkholderiales bacterium
CTCTGTGCCCGGTGCACCATTGACGACAACGCATCAACCTTTTCGCCGTTGATCAAAATGTCCAGCTTGACCACATCGGCGGAGCGAAACTCTTTGAACTCATAGTCGAGCGAGGCATATCCGCGCGACACGCTCTTGAGTTTGTCGAAGAAATCCATCACCACTTCGGCCATCGGCAAGTCGTAAGTGAGCATTACCTGACGGCCCATGTACTGCATGTTGACTTGGGTGCCGCGCTTCTCGTTGCACAACGTCATTACCGAGCCGACATACTCTTGCGGCATCAAAATCGTGGCCGTGATGATGGGCTCAAGAATGTCTTCAACGCGGGATAAATCGGGAAGCTTGGCAGGATTTTCGATGCTGATCGTGACGCCGTCGCGCTGCACAACCTGATAGATCACGGTCGGTGCCGTGGTGATCAGGTCCATGTCGTATTCGCGCTCTAAACGCTCTTGCACGACGTCCATGTGCAGCAAACCCAGGAAGCCGCAGCGAAATCCAAAGCCAAGCGCCTGCGACACCTCAGGCTCATAGTGCAAAGACGCATCGTTCAGCTTGAGCTTCTGCAACGCATCACGCAGCGCTTCGTACTGATTCGACTCAATCGGATACAAGCCGGCAAACACCTGCGGCTTGACTTCTTTAAAGCCGGGAAGTGCCACCGCGGCAGGCTTAAGCGCATGGGTAACGGTGTCGCCCACTTTGGCGGAATCAAGCTCTTTGATACCGGCGATGATGAAACCGACCTGACCCGCCGACAACGATTCAAGCTGCGTTGAGTGCGGCGCAAACACACCCACCTGCTCGCAAAGATTGCTGCGACCGGTGGCCATGAAAGTGATTTTTTCTTTTGGCTTCAACGTGCCTTCAAACACCCGCACCAGCATCACCACGCCGACGTAGCTGTCAAACCAGCTATCGATAATCAGCGCCTTCAGCGGCCCCAACGGGTCGCCTTTCGGCGGTGGAATTTTTGCGATCACCGCCTCGAGAATGTCGTCAATGCCGATGCCGGTTTTCGCTGAACACAGCACCGCATCTGACGCATCAACGCCAACGACTTCGGCGATTTCTTCTTTCACCCGCTCCGGTTCGGCGTTTGGCAAGTCGATCTTGTTTAGCACCGGAACCACTTCCACGCCAAGCTCGGTGGCGGTGTAGCAGTTGGCCACCGTTTGCGCTTCTACGCCTTGCGACGCGTCAACCACCAGCAGCGCACCTTCGCAGGCCGACAGTGAGCGCGACACCTCATAGGCGAAGTCAACGTGGCCGGGCGTGTCAATCAGATTCAGGTTGTAGATCTGGCCATCACGGGCTTTGTAGTGCAACGCCGCCGTTTGCGCCTTGATGGTGATGCCGCGCTCTTTCTCCAAATCCATGGAGTCGAGCACCTGCTCGCTCATTTCACGGTCGGACAGTCCGCCACAGCGCTGAATGAAGCGATCGGCCAGCGTAGATTTGCCGTGGTCGATGTGCGCGATGATGGAGAAATTGCGAATATGCTGCATGCTGATAAAAAAAGAAAAGGCCACCGGGCCCACATGTTGGTGAATCCCGTTGGCCTTGTCGTGGCTAACTATTGATTTTAACGTGCTTCGCGCCTTTTTAGCGCTTGCCGAACAGCAAAGTTACTCCGGAAGCTTCTCGGGTGCAAAAAACTCGGCGTATTCGCTGCCCGCGCGATCCGACGCGCGTTTCACGCGGAAAGCCAGCGTAGCGCCCTTGTCTGTACCCTTAATGAGCTCTGCTAACTGCGCCGGGCTGGTGATCGCAGTGGACTTTCCTTTGCTGGTGACGCCTACGATGATGTCGCCTTCATTCAATCCGCGCACGGTTGATTTTTCTGACACATCTGCCACCACCGCTCCGCCGCTAGTCAGCTTGGCCGCACCGCGCTCTTTTTCGCTCAGGGGACGCAGGGTGAGCCCAAGGCGGTCGGCTTGAGTGCTTTCCACTTTGGTCACCGCTGGCTTTGGTGTTTCGCGGTTAAGCGAGGCCAGCTGCGTCGGCTCTTTGTACTCATCAAGCGTCACACTCAAATCGACCAACTTGCCGTCGCGCCACACCTGTATTTTTGACGGCGTGCCGGGTCGGGCAGACGTCACAAAGCGCGGCAGATCGCGCGAATCCTCGACCGCACGGTCGTTGAATTTCAACACTACGTCGCCTTCTTTAATGCCCGCTTTGTCCGCCGCGCTGCCCCGGTTTACGCCGGAAACCAGTGCCCCTTGGGCCTTAGGCAAATTGAACGCTTCAGCTAAATCGCGTGATACCGCGCCGATGCTGACGCCCAACATACCGCGCTTGACCGAGCCGCCGGACTGTAACTGTCCAACCACGTCCATAGCCAGATCAATCGGAATGGCAAACGAGATGCCCTGGAAACCGCCACTTACAGTAGCGATCATGGAGTTAATTGCCACTACTTCGCCGCGAGTATTGAATAGCGGTCCGCCGGAATTGCCGGGATTCACCGCCGCATCATGTTGAATAAATGGCACCAAGTCGCCAGTCGAATCACCGCCACGGCTAGCGCGAGATTTTGCGCTGATGATGCCGCTGGTCAGCGTGCTTTCAAACCCAAGCGGTTGTCCGATCGCAGCGACCCATTCGCCTACGCGGAGGCGATCTGGGTTGCCAATTTTGACCGCTGGCAGGCCTTTAGCTTCGATCTTGATAACGGCCACGTCGGAGCGTTTGTCAAAACCAATGACTTTAGCCACAAACTCGCGTTTGTCGGTCAACTTAACCAGCACTTCGTCAGCATCTTCAACGACGTGGCTGTTCGTGACGATCAACCCATCGCCGGAAATGATGAAGCCGGAACCGCCGCCTTGCTTGCGCAAATCACGCGGGGCGTTACGGCCGCCTTGGCCGCCCTGACCGCCCTGACCGAAATAGCGCTTGAAGAATTCTTCCATGTCTTCGCGATCCGGCGCCGCACCGTC
>JACMNN010000245.1 GCA_014378555.1 Burkholderiales bacterium
ATCGCGCAGATCACGCCGCCTTTGGCGCTGCCGTCGAGTTTGGTCATCATCAAACCGGTCAAACCGAGCGCGTCGTCGAACGATTTGACTTGCGAGATCGCGTTTTGTCCGGTGGTCCCGTCGAGCACCAGCAGCACTTCATGCGGCGCGCCGGGCATGGCTTTGGCAATTACCCGTTTGGCTTTTTTCAGTTCGTCCATCAGGTGCAATTGCGTTGGCAGGCGGCCCGCGGTGTCGCACATCACCACGTCAGTGCCGCGCGCTTTGCCAGCGGCCACAGCGTCAAACATCACCGCTGCAGGGTCGCCACCAGCTTGTTGAATGACGGTGACGTTGTTGCGCTCGCCCCAAATGGCGAGTTGCTCGCGAGCGGCGGCGCGGAAGGTATCGCCCGCAGCCAACAACACGCTGGCGCCCTGCCCTTGCAGGTATTTTGCGAGCTTGCCGATGCTGGTGGTTTTGCCGGCACCGTTGACCCCCGCGATCATGATCACAAAAGGCGCCTCCTGCGCGACCTTAAACGGCTGCTCCAGCGGTTTCAGCAGTTCGGTGAGGCTCTCGACCAGCATCAGTCGCGGATCTCCGGTGCCGCCCGCCTGCTTCCAGCGCTTGCGCAGGTCTTCGAGCAGGTGCTGGGTGGCCGGCATGCCGCAGTCGGCCATCAGCAGTTGCGTCTCTAATTGCTCTAGCGTCTCCTCGTCGAGCTTGCCGGCGAACAAAATGTTCAGACCAAGCTTGTTGCGCGTGGCTGTCAGACCGGATTTAAGCTTGTCGAGCCAGCCCTTTTTTTCTTCCGCAGCTGCGGGAGCGGCGACGACTATGGCCGTTACTTCGGCTTCAACGACGGGCGCTACCGGCGTTTCAACCGGCGCGTCGACGGGGGCGCTGACCGGAACGTCGACCGGCAACGGCTGAGTTTTTTTCTTAAACAAGCCCCACATGGAGCGCTTTCTGACGGGATTCGAGACAATACGATTCTAGAGACTGCCGTCACCCTCACCCCAACCCTCTCCCGCGCTGCGGGCGAGGGGGCCAAACCATGACCCCCTACAAAAACCAAATCCGCATCATCGGTGGCACGCACAAGCGCCGCCTTATTCGCTTTCCAGACATGCTGGGGGTTGACAGCTTTCGTCCGACGCCGGATCGGGTGCGCGAAACGCTGTTCAATTGGTTGGGGCAAAACCTTGACGGCAAACGCTGTCTGGATGTGTTTTCGGGCTCCGGCGCGTTGGCCTTCGAGGCGGCGTCGCGGGGTGCTTTAAAAGTGATTGCGGTGGAGTCATCAAAGGCTGCCATGCAGGCCATGACCAAGAACGCCAACGTGCTGGATATGGCCAATCTCAAGCTCGTCAACGCAGACGCCTTCGGCTTTCTCGCGGCAACGCCGGAAAAATTCGATGTGATCTTTATTGACCCCCCGTTCGCGCAGGACTGGTGGGCGCGGCTCGCGCCGTTGATCGCGCGTGTCGCCGCGCCCGGCGCGCTGGTGTACTGCGAGTACGTCAAGGAATTGAAAGAAAAAGACCTGCCGGGCTTCGCCCGAACGCGACAGGGACGTGCTGGGGTGGTGAACTATCATCTCTTTCAGCCAATAGCAGCACCCACCGCCGCCGCTATCGCGAGCGGGGATACCGAGGAAAATTGATCATGCTGCGATGTGTTTATCCGGGAACCTTTGACCCGTTAACCAAGGGTCATGAAGACTTGATTCGTCGCGCTGCGCGGTTGTTCAGCGAGGTGGTCGTCGGGGTCGCAGACTCCAACCGCAAAGGGCCATGGTTTACGGCCACTGAGCGCGTAGACATGGCGCGTGAGGTCATCAAGGATTTGCCGAACGTACGCGTTGAGCGTTTCTCCTGTCTATTGCTCGATTTTGTGCGCGAACAGCAAGCCGGGATCATCATGCGCGGCTTGCGCGCAGTGAGTGATTTTGAGTACGAATTTCAGATGGCAGGCATGAATCGCAGCATGGACCCGAGCGTGGAAGTCGTATTCCTCACGCCATCAGAAAAATATCTGTTTATTTCGGCAACCATCGTGCGCGAGGTGGCGTATTTTGGCGGTGATTTCAGCCGCTTCGTGCATCCGCTGGTGAGTGACGCGCTGAAGCAAAAAGTCATTGAACGGCGCGCCGAGGCTGCGTAATTTGACGGTTTCCTAATTTCTGACACTTTCATCCCGTTCGCCCTGAGCGCAGCGAAGGGTCTGATAGCCTGCGGTTCAAACCCTTCGCTGTGCTCAGGGCGAACGGTTACCTGTGCCGTGAATTAGAAACGCTTCAATAATTTGATGCGTGGGCGGCGCAACCGCTCCCCGTCAGCTGACGGCCAATTCCGCAATTCGTCGCATGCGGATTGATCGCTTGCTGCGTGAAACTTTAGCCTCGCTTTAGCTGGCCGCCTTGTCGGGGCGTTTGGCTAAAAGGCTTTCCCATTGTTCGGCGCGCGCCGTCAGTCGCGCACTCATTAATATCGGTCATGAAAATTCAACTTTGTTGTAGAACGGCAGCCATGCTGGCGACTGCGTTGTTCGCGCTGACTTCAGTCAACGTCCATGCCCTGAAAGCCGTCGCGCTCACCGGCAAAATCACGCTCGACGGCAAGCTCGATGAGGCCGACTGGCAACGCGCGCCGGTGTCTGGCGAGTTCACCGAAAACATGCCGCGCGATAAACAACCCGCGCGCGACAAAACCGAAGTGCGTGTGGTTTTCGATCACGAAGCGCTCTACTTTGGCGTGCGTGCGTACGACCCCGATCCGTCAAAAATGCGTGCGCCTTATGTGCGGCGCGACAAAGTGTTCGGCAATCAGGACAACTTTATTATCTGGATCGATCCGACCGGCGCACGCAAATTTGCGCAGTTCTTTCGCATCAATGCGCGTGGCGTGCTGGCTGACGGCGCATGGAACGAGGACGCACTGGAAGAAGATTTTTCGCCGGACTTTGACTTTCAGGCTGTGCATGCGCTGTTGCCCGACGGCTGGAGCGCGGAGTTCCGCATTCCGTGGGCATCGCTGCGATTGCCGCATCCCACGCCGGAAAAGCTGACCTTCATCGTGTTTCGCAACCAACCGCGCGATACCCGCATTCGCTCGTCCAGCGTGGTGCTCGGTCGCGACCCGTCGTGCTTTCTGTGTGTTGCAGAAGAGCTGACCGGGCTCACCGATTTGCCGCGCACCGCGGGGCTGGCCGTCACGCCATACGTTGCGGTGAATAGCAGCAACACCGCGCGCGGCGATCAACAGCAGCGCGAAACAAAATTTTCTGGGGGTGCTGACATTAAATGGCGAGCGTCGCCAGAATGGGTGATTGACGCGACATTCCGGCCAGACTTTTCGCAACTGGAGCTGGACACGCCGCAGCTCAAAAGCAACACCCGGTTTGCGTTGTCGGTACGCGAAAAGCGCCCATTTTTTCTTGAAGGCAGCGACCTTTACGCCACACCGCTCAACACCATCTACACACGCTCGATTACGGACCCGCTGTGGGGCTCGCGTGCGACCTATCGCAGCGAACGGGCGGACGCGACACTGTTGACGGTGGCCGATCGTGGTGGTGGGTTCATTATTTTGCCGGGCACGTATTCATCCGATTTTCGCGATCAGGGCGCCTCGCAAGCGACCTTTGGCCGGGCGCGTGTGCCCTTGGCGGGGGCGAGTGGAACGGGCAGTGTTGGCGCGTTATTCGCTGATCGGAACTACGACGACGGCAGCAGCAATCGAGTGGCGTCCGTTGACGCGGTGTACAAGCCGAGCAATGAAATGCGCCTTCGTGCGCAAGGCATGGCGAGCCAAACCAGTGACGCGTTGGCCGGTGGTCGCAGCAACGGCTACGCGGTGGTCACCGACGGTTTTTACGACAATGGGAGCGAGCATTTGTATGCACGCTACACGGCGATTTCGCCGAAGTTTCGTGCTGACAATTCGATCATCGCGCAGAACGGTTTCAGCACACTGGAGCTTGAATCGTGGCAGTGCCAAAAAGTCGAAGGCTTCTTCAACCAGATCTGCCCCGGCCTGAACGCGAAACAGCAGCGCGCATGGGACAACACGCCGCTCAACCGGTATGTCACGCCGGTACTCGCGCTCAACGGCAATCGCAATTCATTCTGGAATGTTCAGCCGCGCTGGTTGAACTACACGCGAACCCGTGATGGCGGCGCATGGCATCACATTCCGACGCTTTATGCGCGCGCTGAAGGCAACCCGAACGCGCGCTTTCCCTATGTGTTTTTTGAAACGGAATACGGTCGCGGCGTGGACGTGGCGACCGACGCTCGCGCGCGAATGATCTCCAACGCAGTCACGCTCAATTGGCGTGCTCATGAGCGCATCGAGCTTGAAGGCACCATCAGCGACTATCGCCTGCATGACATCAACAGCAACCGTTGGCGCTTGCATGAAACTACCATGCAACTGGTGGGGGTCGGCTATATGACGGCACAGGACACGTTGCGTCTGATCGCGCAGCGCTCGCTGTCGCGGCGCAACGCGGAGATTTATGCGTTTGCCGTCACGCCGCGTTCGCACACGCAAGCGGTGTCGCTGGTCTACTCGCACAAGCGCGGCTTGGGGCGCGAACTCAATGTGGGCGTAACGCACGGCAACGCGCGCGCCAGTTTGCAGCCGGACCGCGTGACCACTGAGATCTTCGCCAAACTGTCGTGGGCTTTCACACTTTAACGCGTTGCCAAAACGCTGTACGCAACCGCGTTGTCGGCAGCTACGGCAACACCATGCCGCAGCTCGTCACCAGAAACTCACGAATGTCGGTCCAGGTGCTGCGCGGCGAACCCGGCACAGCGGCTGATGAAACGGCGGTGTCTCGCAGGCCGAGCATGGCGCGCATGATGATCAGGCCGTCGGTGGTGGCCTGAACGTGGCCATCACCATCGATGTCCATGCTGCATACTGGAGCGACCGTAGCTGCGTTAATCGCTAAAGTGTTGGTTGCACCGGAAATGGTGCGCAGTAGCGTGACCCAAAGTGTGCTGGTCGCCGTATCGATGCTGGCCAGATAGTCGGTATCGGAGACCAACGCGGTGCCGTTAAAAGTGACAGTACTTGGCGCTGTTCCCATGCTGTAGCCGAGCACGCGCACGACCGGATTTTTAAGCGCGTCTGCACCCGAAGCTGCCCAATTCAGTGTCGCTTTGCTCGCGCTCGCACTGACGTCCCAGGTCGAATAAACCGGGTTGTAGCCCGAGCGCGTGTAGGCCTGTAGGTCGCTGCGACCAATGCCGGCCGGACCGCTTGTTGCGAGCGTCCCGATGCTCGCCGTGGCAGTGATGGGCAATATGGCTTTTAGAATTTGCTGCAACTCGTTGACCTGATCGGCCAGCGGATTCACGCCCGCGCCGTGTTCGCCGAGCACGATAAAGGTGCTGTAGCTTTTGGCTTGCGCTTGGGTCACGGTCGCATTCACATAGTTGGCGTACGACGCCCGACCTATGGCGCCCAGCTTTGCGCCCCAAGCAAGGCGGCGACCATTGGTGTTGTTGGTGGCGGACAGCGCGCCGCTGCCGTCATAAAAGTTGTTTTCAATGCTTTGAAACGGCCAGTCCCACACGCAGAACATGCGGTAGCCCGGCGGGTCGGGGCATCGATTACCTGCAGGACTGTTGAGGCCCTGAAAGTCGCCTTCATAACCCCCATTTCCGGCATCGTGCGTCGCCAGCAGACTCGTTTGCACCATGCCCATTTGCGCGTTGCCGCCTTGAATCCACAGCATGTTGAACGGGATCGCCGCGTCGCCGGTAGCGCTCCACGTCCAGCTGCTGTTCAGCGTGAATGGCGCGCTGGTGGTGCTGAAGCGCTTGGCGTTGATAGCCCATGCCACGCCAGCAATGACGTTGGCGCTGTTGGGTATGCCGTCAAAATCCATCTCACCATACGGCCCTCGCGAATCACCCTCGATCTGCTGCGCCAGCGGCAGTGAGGCGGGCACTGCGGACCAGTCCCAGGTTACGCTCCACAACGGGTGATCGCGACCATTGACGAACAACCACTGAATGGTGACCGGCACGTCATAGCGAATGAAGGCGGGCCCTGACGGATGCGGGCCGGTAAACCGAGGGTAAGTGGTTTTGAACTCATGAATGGCGTGATGACGGCCCGCCAATTTCACGCTGTAAGTGCCGGTGAAGTTACGGCCGAGCGGACTATCGTCACCGATGCTGCGTATGGATTCGCAAAATTGGGTATTGGGGGTCGCCGCGCAGTTGTCGACATAAGGCAAATGCGACACCACATAGCCGAAGCCACCAGCACCGGAGAAAGTCGAGTTGACCGTGCGAGTGCTGCTGTTAGCCAGACGGTAAGCGTAGCGATCAAGCACCCCGCCACCCGCTACGTTGTTGCGCGCTAGCAGGGCCGTGCGCGGCTTACCAAGCGAGTCGGTCCAAGCGTATCCGTCAGCAACGCGGTTCATATTGCCGGTGACGCCTGCGGTTAGGGTGAGCGGTGTTGTCGCCGCATGGGCATTGCTGGCAGCAAACAGCGCGAGCGCAATGCCGGTCAGCAAAGCCCGAGCGGAACGTGTCAACAAATGCAGATCGTCAGGGCGCATAGAAATCCTTGGTCATAACCGGTAGACGTAACTCAGTGCCGCGTTGTGACATGACGCTTCTGCTGTTGGAGATCGTCGCTGGCGGCGGCTTCTACAATAGGGCGATGGCCCTGATGATTACCGACGAATGCATTAACTGCGACGTCTGCGAACCCGAATGTCCTAACGATGCGATCTCGATGGGTGAGGACATCTATGTCATCAATCCGGCGAAGTGCACCGAATGTGTGGGCCATTTTGATGTGCCGCAATGCCGTGAAGTGTGTCCTGTCGACTGCATTCCGGTGAACGCGGAGCACGTCGAAAACAAGGAGCAACTGTTGCTTAAGTATTCCTTCCTAATGAAATTAAAAGAGAAAACCACATGAAGAGCAAACCCGTACTAACACTTGACGATGTGAAAAAAATTGCTGCCGCAGCTGAAGCTGAGGCGATCAAAAACAATTGGGCGGTAACCATCTCGATTGTGGACGATGGCGGGCATTTGTTGTGGTTGCAGCGGCTAGACGGTGCGGCACCGGTGTCAGCATGGATCGGACCAAAAAAAGCGATCACGGCGGCCATTGGTCAGCGCGAAAGCGGTGTGTATGAAAAGATGGTGAACGAAGGCCGCGTGTCGTTTCTGGCGGTAACGCCGGTGACGCCTTTAGAAGGCGGTGTTCCGATCATCGTAGAAGGTCATTTTGTAGGCGCAGTTGGCGTATCCGGCGTGAAGTCGGCTGAAGACGTGCAGATTGCCAAAGCAGGCATTGCCGCATTGGGTTTGTAGGCACAAGCGACGTGCAGCTTTATCGCGAAATTCCCACTACGCAAGGGGAAAGCCGATAAATCGGCAATAGTCGAGTTTTGACGTTTCTGGGCGGTGTGCCCTCATGAAATCGCTCTTTCAGCCGTAAGTTGTTAGTAATAATTGAAAGCGAAAGACGAAATTTCATGACCATTGCCCTGCTCTGTATTCTGCTCGCCGCCATCATGCCCATTGTTTGCGCAGGGTTGGTTAAGGGGCGGGACATGACCGTGTCGTTTAAAGACGGTGGCTACGACAACCGCAACCCGCGCGACTGGATTGCAAAACAGCAAGGCTCAAAAAAATGGGCGCAGGCGGCGCAGGAAAATTGCTGGGAGGCGTTGCCGTTTTTCGCCGCTAGCGTGATCGTGAGCCACATGCTCGGCGTGATTGGCTGGCTGCCCAATGCGCTGGCGGTCACCTTCATCGTGTTGCGCGTGATCTACATCGCGCTCTACGTCACCGGTAAAGAACGGCCGCGTTCGCTAGTGTGGGTGGCCGCATTTTTTGTCAACATAGCGATTTTTTTGTCGCCGTTGGCGCGCGGTTAAAAATATTTCCGGGGCGTGTTAATTCTGCCGCCATGGCAGACCACGATACCGCCAGCCGCCGCGCAAATTACGATGCGCTGATCCGTCCGGGTCACCCTCAAAGCCCTCGAGAATGTTGTAAGCGGTGAGTCCCAACTCGGTCGCACGCTTTGCTGATGCGATAGAGCGAATGCCTGAACGGCACAGCATAACGATGGGCTTGTCGCCCGCCGCCTCGCGAATCTGCGCATCAAAATCCGGGTTCATGGTCATACCAGGCCACTGCTTCCAAGCGACCACGGGCGCATTCGGCACGAAGCCCACCCACTCGCGCTCGGCATGGGTGCGAATGTCCACCAGCACCGCTTTGCCGGACTGCCACCAGCGCCATGCAAGCTCCGGCGATACGTCCCCCGCGTAACCCGCCGCCGTTACTGCCGCGTCGGCGTCGTTGGCACCCGCTTCGTGCACGATGCCAAGCCACAAATTTGCGGGTACCGCCTCATCAATTCGGCGCGGCTTGGGCATATGCAGTGCGTCCATCAAGGCGATAAATTCGCCGCGAGTTTTGTGCGCGAAACGGCTGTTGTGCGTGCGTTCATGACCTATCGTGCTGTGGGTGCGACCTTTGTAATCGTGTGCGGGCCAAACCGTTGTTTCTGTGGGCAGCGTAAACAGCCGTTGGGTAACGCTGCTGTAGAGCACGTCTGCCGACCCAGACTGAAAGTCAGTGCGCCCGCAGCCGTCGATCAGCAGCGCATCCCCTGTGAATACATGATCCTGCCACAAATACGACATACTCCCGGCGGTATGCCCGGGGGTGTGAATTGCGCTTAGCTTTTGCTGCCCAAACTCAATCAAATCACCGTCCTCGAGCTGCCGCGCCGCCGCACTAATAGCGCATCCAGCCGGTGTCGCAGCCAGTGCGCCGGTGTGCTCGACCAACTTGCCGGCCGACGTGATGTGATCAGCATGGGCGTGCGTTTCGACTACCCAGCAAAGCGTCACGCCGTGCTCGTTGAGCACGGCTAGGTCGCGCTCCATCTGGCTATCGACCGGATCAATCAGCACGCCGTCGTGGGTGTCAGGATCAATCAGCAAATAAGTGTAGGTTGACGATTCTGGGTCGAATAGTTGAATGGGTTGCATCGTTGTTTCTTTCCTTGCAAAGGATGGTTCAGGCGTATTTGCCGAGCATGGCGGAGACGTTCTCTGGCGCAATCTGCCCGTGCTGAACGGCGCATCCCACCATCTCATAAAAAGTACGGTCTAGCGCGCGGCGCGCCGCGGTCAACTGCTGGGCAACCACGTCGCACGACTCGCCCTCTTCGATCAGTCGGGCTACCGCACGGACTTGACCTTCTGCGCGACGCAGGCGACTGGTGATTGCGCGCATGTCGTCCGCCGACAGTGCAGACCGTGTTGATTGGGCTGTGGTGGATTGCGGTGGGTTCAACTTGCTTTGGCTCATAGGTCGTAATATACTCCCACCAGTATAAATTTCAACAGATCGGATTCAAATGATGCATCCCTACACGCTGTCTTTGCTGGGTGGATTACTCATCGGTGTCTCGGTGTGGTTAATGCTGGTCGGCTTGGGGCGCGTCACCGGCGTCAGTGGAATCGCCGCGACCGCGCTGACGGAGCCGCGTTCTAGCTTGTGGCGATTTGCGTTTTTGCTCGGTTTGATCGGCGGCGGCGCGGTTTTCGCCCAAGTATTTAACTTGCATGGGGTGTCGATTACGTCTCGCCCTTGGCTGATTGGCGCGGGTCTATTGGTTGGGCTGGGTACGGTGATCGGAGGGGGGTGCACTAGCGGCCATGGGGTGTGCGGCCTCGGGCGACGCTCGCTACGATCGCTGGTGGCCACGCTTACCTTCATGGCTGCAGGCATGCTGACCGTGGCGGTCATTCAGGCGGTCAAAGGAGCATCCGCGTGAGTGCTGCAACCATAAATTCCGTGCGCAGAACCCAATGGTTTGCCGCCGCGATTGCGCTTACCGCTGGCCTCATTTTTTCGGTAGGTCTCACGCTTGGCGGCATGACTGATCCGCGTAAAGTGCAAGGCTTTTTAGACATCGGCGGACTTTTTGCCGGTCGTTGGGATCCCAGTTTGGCTTTCGTGATGGGCGGCGCGCTGCTGGTTTCACTGGTCGCGTTTGCGACTGTGAAAACACAAGCAGCGCCGTGGGCCAGTGCAAAATTTGAGCTCCCGTCGCGCCGCGACATTGACGCCCGTCTCGTGATCGGTGCCGTGCTGTTTGGTACTGGCTGGGGTATCGCTGGCTTCTGCCCAGGGCCGGCGTTGGCAAGCCTGTTGATCGGTGGCGCAGACGTGCTGTATTTCGTGGTCGCGATGGTGGCAGGTATGCTCATCGCTAAAACTTGGTTCGCCTAGGAGCGTTCATGGCAACACCGCGAGATATTGTTTTGGTTCAAAGCATGCGCAACACCATCATGGTCGCCAGCGTGCTGGCGTCAGCGGCGCTGCTCGGCGTGATGGCGTTTGTTGGCGCGACGCACGGCTTGCCCTCGGGTGCTGCGAGTACCGGCGTGCGTCTCTCGGTCGGGGTGATGGCGTTGCTTGCGGTGGCTTTTTCAGTGCTCGCGCTGGTGTTGCTATCGCGCGCCAGCCGCGACTCCGAACCGGACCTCATCGAACGCGATTGGCGACGAGCGCACCAGTGCGTGATGATTGCCGGTATTGCCTTCGTGCTGTTTGCGTTTGGCGCGTTGGGGGTAGCCCTCTAGCGCGCGATCAGTAGCAAGCAGCCTATCCAGCGCCGCGTTGGGGCATTCGCAGCGGGGTCACCGTGCTTTTGACCCTGGCCTCGCAATCGTTTGCACCGGGCCGTGCAACGCTCCGCTGGCGCCCGTTAAAGGTTAGTGATGAGGCGGGACGCTTGCGCATGTGTCAAATGGCGGAACGCGACCCGACCCAATAGTGCAATCTTGCGTCGCGCTACGCGGCAGGCATCAACGCGTCGCGGTACACCAAGACTGGCACCGGCGAGATCGGCAACAGGCGAGCGGTGACGCTGCCCATGACGAAGCGGCCGACTGCGCCGCGTCCATGAGTACCGATCACGATGAGATCGCACGCGAATTCATTGACGGTTTTTTCAATAAATACTTCGGCACGACTACTCACGGCGCTGACACATTGATTGGCTACGCCGGCTGCGTCGGCAACTCTTTTCGCGTCGCCAAGGATCCGGTCATTGTCCTCGTGGATTCCCCGCTCGAACATTTCTTGCGTTCTGCTGTCCATCAGGGCAACCTCGGCTGCGTAGGGTGCAATGTACGGCTCCATTGCATGCAGGAATATGACCTTCGCGCCCAACTCGCTGGCGAGTTTCACGCCGGTTGCGACCGCTTTGAGTGCCAACTCTGAACCATCAGTAGGAATCAAAATTCTTTTAAACATATGCGCTCCTCGGTAGTGGACGCCAAGAGTACGTCGATAAGTGCTGGTTGTGCGCTAGGACAGCTCTGGTTGTTGAGGTAGGACAAGGCAACGGCTCTTGCGATGGAGCGCGCGAATGCCCCCCGCCCCAAGTTGACGTTTACGTCAACTTGGGGGAAATTTCTGCGACAATCTTTGCTTGCATCGGGAGCAAGCCGGATGCAAGCCGCAACGAAGGAAGCGTATGTCAAATCTCGACACTAAAAACCTGATTTATCGACCTAAAAACAAGGTTCGATTCGTCACTGCCGCCAGTCTTTTTGATGGACACGATGCCGCGATCAACATCATGCGCCGCATTATTCAGGGCAGCGGTTGCGAGGTGATTCACCTCGGGCATAACCGCAGCGTGAAAGAGGTGGTTGACGCAGCGCTACAAGAAGACGCGCACGGCATCGCAATGTCCTCGTATCAAGGCGGACACGTTGAGTATTTCAAGTACATGATCGACATGTTGCGCGACGCAGGTGCTGGCCACATCAAGGTATTTGGCGGTGGCGGCGGCGTGATTGTGCCCTCTGAAATTGCCGAGTTGCATGCGTATGGCGTAGCTCGAATTTTCTCTCCGCAGGATGGCGCGAAAATGGGCTTGCAGGGCATGATCAATGACATGATTGCCGCCTGTGATCACGATCTATCCGCGCAGCCATTGAGCCTTGACGCGCTCAAGTCGGGCGACCGTAACGCGCTTTCACGATGGATCACCACGCTGGAAGCGGGTACCGTCGACGCGGCAACCGTCAAGGCGCTGCATGAACTCGCTGCGCAGAAACAAACCCCCAGTCTTGGCATTACTGGCACCGGCGGCGCTGGCAAATCGTCGCTCACCGATGAGCTGGTGCGCCGCTTTCGCATTGATCAGAACGACCAGTTGCGCATCGCCATCATCTCGATTGACCCATCGCGCCGCAAATCAGGCGGTGCGCTGCTCGGAGATCGCATTCGCATGAACGCGATCAATCATGAGCACATCTACATGCGCTCGATGGCAACCCGTGATTCCGGCGGATCTGAAATTTCGAAGGCGTTGCCAGACGCGATTGCAGCCTGCAAAGTCAGCGGCTTCGACGTGGTGTTTGTGGAAACCTCGGGCATCGGCCAGGGCGACGCCGCCATCGTGCCGTATGTGGACGTGTCGCTTTATGTCATGACACCAGAATTCGGCGCTGCCAGCCAACTCGAAAAAATTGACATGCTTGATTTTGCCGACTTTGTTGCGATCAACAAGTTTGACCGCAAAGGCGCGCAGGACGCGCAGCGCGATGTGCGCAAGCAGGTGCAACGCAACAAAGAGGCGTGGGCTACACCGCCCGACCAGATGCCGGTGTTCGGCACCATGGCGAGCCGCTTTGCTGATGATGGCGTGACCGCGTTGTATCAGGCCATTGCACCGCTGCTGGTTGCCAAATCCGCTGGCGCGCTCGCACTTGCTGCAGGCAAGCTCGGCGCCATCCAAACCCATGCGTCGTCGCAAACACAGGCGATCGTGCCGGCCAACCGGGTGCGCTATCTTGCTGAAATTGCTGAAACGGTGCGTGGCTACCACCACTGGGCCGATGCGCAGGCGAAGCTCGCAAGGCAGCGGCAACAACTCACCGCATCGAAGGCGATGTTGGCTGCGGGATCTCACAATGACGAGGTATTTGCAGCGATCGACGCGCTCATCGCCGAGAAGACCCAAGCCCTCGACGCCCGCGCCAAAAAGCTTCTCGACATGTGGCCGCAAACGGTGGCCAGTTATGCAGGCGACGAGTACGTCGTAAAAATCCGGGATAGAGAAATTCGCACTGCGCTGACCTCGGTATCGCTATCGGGAACAAAGATCAGAAAAGTTGCGCTGCCACGCTATGAGGACGACGGCGAAATCCTCAAATGGCAGTTGAAAGAAAACGTGCCCGGCAGCTTCCCGTTCACCGCAGGCGTGTTTGCGTTCAAGCGCGAAAACGAAGACCCAACGCGCATGTTCGCGGGCGAGGGTGACGCATTTCGCACCAATCGTCGCTTCAAAAAAGTCAGCGAAGGGATGGACGCCAAGCGCCTGTCTACCGCGTTCGACAGCGTCACGCTGTACGGCAACGACCCCGCAGTTCGCCCGGATATTTACGGCAAAGTAGGCAACTCTGGCGTGTCGATTGCCACCGTTGAAGACATGAAAGTGCTCTACGACGGCTTTGATTTGTGCGCACCGACCACTTCCGTTTCAATGACCATCAACGGCCCGGCGCCGACGATTCTCGCGTTCTTCATGAACACGGCAATGGAACAGCAACTCACAAAATTTCGTGCTGACAACAAACGCGAACCGACCGATGACGAGTTTGCCAAGATCAAGACCTGGACCCTAGAAAACGTGCGCGGCACGGTGCAGGCAGACATTCTGAAAGAAGATCAAGGCCAGAACACCTGCATTTTCTCCACCGAGTTTTCGCTCAAGGTGATGGGTGACATTCAGCAGTATTTTGTGCAGAACAAGGTGCGCAATTTCTACTCGGTGTCGATCAGCGGCTATCACATCGCCGAGGCTGGCGCGAATCCGATTTCGCAGCTCGCATTCACTATGAGCAACGGTTTCACGTTTGTTGAAGCCTACCTCGCACGCGGTATGCACATCGACGACTTCGCGCCGAATCTGTCGTTCTTTTTCAGCAACGGCATGGACCCGGAATACACCGTGCTCGGTCGTGTCGCACGGCGCTTGTGGGCGGTAGCAATGCGCGAGAAATATGGCGCGAATGAGCGCAGCCAGAAGCTGAAATATCACATCCAGACCAGCGGTCGAAGCCTGCACGCGCAGGAGATTCAGTTCAACGACATCCGCACCACGCTGCAAGCGCTGATCGCCGTGTATGACAACTGCAACAGCCTGCACACCAACGCATTCGACGAAGCCATCACCACGCCGACCGAAGAATCGGTGCGCCGCGCGATGGCGATCCAGCTAATCATCAACCGCGAATGGGGCCTCGCCAAAAACGAAAACCCGAACCAGGGCGCGTTCATCATCGACGAACTCACCGACCTGGTCGAAGAGGCCGTACTCAAGGAGTTTGAAGCCATCAGCGAGCGCGGCGGCGTGCTCGGCGCCATGGAAACCGGCTATCAGCGCGGCAAAATTCAGGAAGAATCGATGTTCTACGAGCACAAAAAACACGACGGCTCGTACCCCATCATCGGTGTAAACACCTTCCGCAATCCGCATGGCGACGCAGTAGCGGACACGCTAGAACTCGCGCGCTCAACCGATGAAGAAAAGCAAGGCCAACTCAAACGGCTTGCTGACTTTCATGCAGCCCACAAAGTAGATGCGCCCGCCGCACTGGCAAAACTCAAAGCCGTCGCGATCAACGGCGGCAATGTGTTTGCTGAGTTGATGGAGACGGTGAAAGTGGCTTCGCTCGGGCAGATTACCGATGCGCTGTTTGAAGTGGGCGGGCAGTATCGGCGGAGTATGTAGTGGCGGGCAAAACCATCCAAATTTACGTTCCATCGGGCGACCCGCGCCAAATGCGGATTGCTGAAATAACGACTCGTATTGTTCGCGCATTTGAAATACCGAGATCTCAGCTTTCAGAATTTCTCAGTCGCGATGAAAGTGCGCAAGTCGGCATCTATTTTCTTTTCGGTGAGAGTGATTCTGGTCTTCCGTCGGTCTACATTGGGCAAAGCGGAAGCCTGAAGCAACGTCTTCAACAGCACAACGTACAGAAAGATTTTTGGACGCGAGCTATCGCGATCGTATCTCTGACTAACAACTGGACACAGACTCACGTCACCTACCTTGAATGGTTCAGCATCAAAGAGGCTGGCTCCATTGATCGCTTCAAACTTGAGAATGGCAATACGGGTGGCAAACCGTTCACCCCGGAAGCTTTAGAGGCCGACTGCGAGGAGGTGTTTGATACGACTCGCCTGCTGTTAACCACTTTGGGCTATCCGCTCTTTGAAAGACTAGTGATCCAAAACATCGCTGGCGATTCGCCAACCAGTGAAGTCACTTATGGCTGTGCTGGCAAGGGTGGTGCGAGCGCGTCGGGGCGGTACACCCCCGAGGGCTTCGTTGTTTTGAGTGGATCGACCGCGCGAAAACAACTCGTCGACTCGCTCCAAAACTACGAGCCTTTCGTCGCTAAGCGTCAAGCGCTTTTGGAGAGCGGCAAGCTAATTGATTCAGAGGAAATGTTGACTTTTACGGAAGATATTCTATTCAGCTCGCCAAGTTTGGCAGCGACGATGGTGCTTGGTCGATCTTCAAATGGCTGGCTCGATTGGATTAGTTCCGATGGGAAATCACTTGACATGATTGAACGAAAGCAAGTCTAGCTCGCTCGCAAACTATGACTCGCAGCCTAGCGGGAAACTCACTGGTTGATCGCCTCCACCGCCGCCTTCGGATCGTTCGCCACAATCTTCAACAGCACCCGTGCGGGCCCGGTTGGGCGGGTGCGATGTTGCTCCCAGTTTTGCAGCGTGCGCAAATTCACGCCAATCAATTTTGCGAATTGCGATTGGCTGATACTCGCCGCTTCACGGATGGCACGCACGTTGACATCGGGCTCGGCAACTTCCGTGACGCGCGCACCGCGCACCGTTTTGCCCGCCATGTGCCGCTTCATTTCCTTCACGCCCGCGACGAGCTGATCGAAGTGTGTTTTATCCATGATCGCTTTCCTTCATATTCGCCATGAGCTTCGCAAGCATTCGCACCTGATCGGGCGTTAAGTCGGCTCGCTCGCTCTTCACGTAACCGGAGATCAAATAGATCTGAGCTTCAGCGTCCTGAAAATAATAGATGACTCTCGCGCCGCCGCGCTTGCCACGCCCTTGCGCGAGCCAGCGTAGTTTTCGCAAACCACCGCCGCCACGAATCACGTCGCCCGATTTTGGCGACTGCATCAGCGCGGCTTGAAAGCGGCGAAACTCATCGTCGTTCCAATGCTCGTCACGAAACGCGACAAATGGGCTGAGTTCGATGAAGACCATATTGAATTATACGCTCCTAGCGTATGGTCGGTCTTTTTTTTTGCGAATTCAGCCGCTGGCAATGAGCTGCAGCGCGCCCTTTAGCAAACAGCTCATACGGTGTTTATTTGTGCGCTGTAGCCGTGGCTCGCCTCAATTTGGCCGCAACAATACTGCGCCTACGATATTTCACGATGTGGGTCGTGGGCGGTGATCAATGATCTTTGACACGTAAGTGCCCCGCTCGAAATTGACTTATTGACCGGTGTAAGTGCTCCGCGTTACTCGGTTCAGCGAGCAAATAAGCCGTCTCGATAAAGCCGTCAGCAGCGTCGAGTATTGACGCGTTGCTTTTGGGGTCACTGCCCGCAACCATCCCGCCTTTTCCGCTAAGCACGGGAAGCTCAAGTTTGGACGCTGTTTTGACGAGTGGTTTAGTCATTCGATTCTCGTATTCATTAGCTGCCGATGTTTAAACATAGGCGCACACGTTCCCTGTTTCGGGTGAGCAATTTACACCACCATCGGCGTCACCGCCCCATCCATCGCCACCACTGCCCCTGTGATGTAGCTGGCGCGGCTCGACGCGAGGTAGACCACCGCGTCGGCGATTTCGCTTGCCTCTGCGATGCGGCCGAGCGGGCGTGTGGCTTTGGCTCGGGTTAGGGCTTCTTCCATGCTGATGCCAAGGTGCCTCGCTTCGGCTTGCATGCCTTCGTGCAGCCGTTCAGTCATGGTGAGGCCGGGGTTGACGGCGTTGACGCGTACGCCCTTGCCTGCGTAGGCGGCAGCGAACCCGGCGCTGGCGAGCATCAGCGCGGCGTTGGCAGAGCCGCCTGCGAGGTGGGTGACGGCGGCGACCTTGCCGCCCGAGCCGATGACGTTGACCACCGCACCGCGACCGCGTTCGCCCATCTTTTTGATCAGCGGATTGATGACGTGGATGTAGGTGAAGAATTTGGCCTGCATCGCGTCGTGCCAGGACGCAGCGGTGAGTTCGGCGGCCGGTGTTCGCTTGGCGGCGCCGGCGCTGTTTACGAGCACATCGACTGGGCCAAAGTCGCGTTCGACGGCTTCAACCGCGCGCTCGGCATCTGCCGCGTCGCGCAGGTCTGCGGCGATCACATTCACTCGTAACGTGGTGTCCGCGATGCCGGCATTGATCAACATCGCTGTCAGCGAGGCTTGCGCCGCGAGCAGGGTTTCGATGCTGCGCGCGATCAGGGTGACGCGCGCGCCTTCCGCCAAAAAGCCACGCGCGCAGGCCAGGCCGATGCCCTTGCTGCCGCCGGTGATTAAGACGTGCAAATTGGTGAGTTCAAGATTCACGATGCCCTACCTTTTCTGTTGGTTGTCGTTAAAGTTAAAAGTGCGCGCTATTGCGGCGTTGCAAAACCGCTCGCTCGCATGGCCTCACGCGCAGCACCGGTCTGCAAAAACTCAAGCAAACTCGCTGCGGTGGGCTTAGCCTTTAATGCGGCCACCTGATACCGCGTACCGAGTCGATAGGGCGGCGGCAGTGCGCCGAGGTAGCGCACGCCGTGGTGCTGCACGATTTCGCTGGATTGACTGACACCCAGTTCAAATTTGCCGGCTGCCACCGCCTCGATGACCTCTACGCCGAAGGGCAGCACGGTGGTGCGGTTGGCCATCGTGTCGTTAATGCCAAGCGCGGTCAGCACTTTCGCGAAATGGGCGCCTGCCGTGGCACCGCGAGCCGGGTCGGCGTAAGCAAGGCTTTTTGCAGCGAGCAGCGTGGCGCGCAATGCCGCTGGTGTGCTGATGTCGGGTGCCGATTTGCCTTGCGCGTTGCCGCTCGTGGCGGTTGCAGCCATGGCAAGCCCGACCTCAACGTCGCCAACATCACGAATACTCGTGTCGTCGATCAAACCCAGTTTGCTGAGCTGCGCTATTGCGGCGCTACTCAAAATCACCACGTCGGGCCGCTCGCCCTTTTCCACCCGCTCCCGTTGCGCGCCGACGGTGTCAAAGCTGGCCTTGATGCGGTGACCGGTCGC
>JACMNN010000246.1 GCA_014378555.1 Burkholderiales bacterium
CCGGACTCGGCGTAGAACGGTGTGCGGTCGAGCACCACGATGCCGCTGTCGCCAGCGACCAGCGACTCAACGCGCGCGCCATCCTTGTAGAGCGCGATGACACGCCCCTCTTCTGACAACGACTCATAACCGCGAAACGCTGTCTTAGGTCCGTCATAGGCAAGCACCGTATCCGCCTTAAATTTGCCCGCAGCGCGCGCTGTGGTGCGCTGCTTTTCCATTGCGGTTTGGAAGCCTGCTTCGTCCACCGTCACATCGCGCTCACGGCAGACGTCGGCCGTCAGGTCGAGCGGAAAACCGAAGGTGTCGTAGAGCTGGAAAGCGACCGCACCGTCCAGTGTTTTAGCGCCATCGGCTAGCGCCTTTTCGAGAATCGCCATGCCGTGCACCAGCGTTTCGCCAAAGCGAATCTCCTCAGAGTGCAAAGTCTCGGCCACGCGATCTTTCGCTGCGCGAAGCTCGGGATAAGCGCCGCCCATCTGCACATCGAGCTCAGCGACCAGCTTGTAGAAAAAAGGCTTGGTCTGACCCAGTTTGTAGCCGTGGCGCAGGGCCCTGCGGATGATTCGGCGCAGCACGTAGCCGCGGCCTTCGTTGCTTGGAATCACACCGTCGGTGATTAAGAACGAGCAGGCGCGGATGTGGTCGGCAATCACCCGCAGTGACGGATTGGCGAGATCGGTGCAGCCGGTCTCAGTCGACGCAGCGTTGATCAGGGCGACGAATAGATCGATTTCGTAATTTGAGTGCACCTGTTGCAGGATGGCCGCCAAGCGCTCCATGCCCATGCCGGTGTCAACGCAGGGCTTCGGCAGCGGCAACATAGGGCCGTCCTTGACCTCACGGTTGAACTGCATAAACACCAGGTTCCAGATTTCGATGAAGCGGTCACCGTCTTCGTCGGGCGAACCAGGCGGGCCGCCGGGAATGTGCGCGCCGTGGTCATAGAAAATTTCTGAGCACGGGCCGCAAGGACCAATGTCGCCCATCATCCAAAAATTGTCGGACGCATAACGCGCGCCTTTGTTGTCACCAATGCGCACGATGCGCTCCTCGGGAACGCCGATTTCATCGCGCCAGATGCCGAACGCTTCGTCGTCATCGGCATACACCGTGACCAGCAGTTTGTCTTTCGGCAGCCCGTACGCAACGGTCAGCAATTCCCATGCGTATTTGATCGCGTCGCGCTTGAAATAATCGCCAAAAGAGAAGTTGCCGAGCATCTCGAAGAACGTGTGATGGCGCGCGGTGTAGCCCACGTTTTCCAGATCGTTGTGCTTGCCGCCGGCACGCACGCTGCGCTGAGCGCTGGTCGCCCGCGTGTAGGCGCGTTTGTCAACGCCGGTGAACACGTCTTTAAACTGCACCATGCCGGAGTTAACGAACATCAGCGTCGGATCACTCGCGATGAACAGCGGCGACGAGGCGACGCGGGTGTGGCCTTTGGATTCGAAGAAGCTTAAAAACTTTTCCCGGATGTCTGCGAGTTTCATGGTGTTCTGACTAGTGAGGATTGTGCTGGCAATGCTTGTAATGCTGGCAGTGCAGGCGTGGCGCACTGCGCGCGACGCACTTAACCCTTAATTTTACGGGCCTCGCAGCGCAATTTGGTGTTCCACGATGTGCGGATTCGGCATAACCGCGCGTTGGCGAGAAAAGCGATGCGCGAGCGCAACGGCCGAATCTGTCAGCAACTCGAGCTAACATGGGGTCAGTCATTGGGGAGTAGTCGCCCGCCATCGTGTTGCAACAACAAGGATGAACGGGGCCCGCGTCAACACACTTGGTCTTCGGATCATGGCGCGGGCAGCACCGGTGTCAGCTTGCAGCTGGCGCCCGCCTGGCAAGACCTTTGACCACGTAGCCTCCGCATGCGTCGGGGAAGCCGCGTGGTCATCGGTATTTTTCCGGCGCAGATAGCGAATTAATCTCATGGAAGCCTTCCTCATTTCTACTGGCGTCGTTGCCCTCGCTGAAATCGGCGACAAAACGCAATTGCTTGCTTTCGTCCTAGCTGCAAAATTTTGCAAGCCGTGGCCCATCGTAGCCGGCATCTTCGTCGCGACTTTGCTTAATCACGCAGGTGCCGGCGCGCTGGGCTCGTGGATCATGGCAAGCGTCGGCCCGAACGTGCTGCGCTGGGTGCTTGGTCTCGGGTTTATCGCCATGGCCGCGTGGACTCTGGTGCCAGACAAGTTTGACGAGAACGATGTGGCAAGCGCCAATCGATCGCGCTATGGCGTGTTCGGCACCACGGTGGTGGCGTTTTTTCTGGCCGAAATGGGTGATAAAACGCAAATCGCGACCATCGCGCTTGCAGCGCAGTTCAACGCGTTTTACGCGGTAGTTGCAGGCACCACGCTTGGCATGATGATCGCCAACGTGCCCGCCGTTTTCCTTGGTAGCAAAATCGCTAATCGAATTCCAGTGCGGCTGGTGCACAGCATCGCTGCGTTGATATTTTTGGCAATGGGTGTGGCGACGCTATTGGGTGCTGGGGCCGCGCTGGGCGTTTAGGGAAACACGAATTTACTCGTCTCCCCGGCGAAGGCCGGGGCCCACGCCTAACGTAACCTATTGATTGCTTGGGGTGCATGGATTCCGGCCTACGCCGGAACGACGAAAGAAAGAATAAATCTGCGTATCCCTAGGGCGCGCTCTGAGTTCGTTCGCTTTCCGTTGAAACCCGCTATTTCACTGGACTGAGCGTTTACAAATCGCCAGTTATGCAAAAGTATGTCAAAAAAACGGCGCAAATTCGCGCCGTTTTTTGTGTTCACCAATGCAACCTATGCGTGCGCTGGCTCCAACACTTTTGCCTCAGCAACGGGTGCGGGAGCAACGCCCACCCGGTCCAATGCGGCTGCCAATTGCGCCACAGTGCGATCCACGTTGTGCCATTTTTCTAATCCGAACAAACCGATGCGGAAGGTCGCAAAGTCAGCCGCTTCGTCGCATTGCAGAGGCACACCCGCAGCGGTCTGCAAGCCCTCAGCAAGAAATTTCTTGCTCGACTGCAACCCGGCATCCTCGGTGAAGCTCACCACCACGCCCGGCGCTTTAAAGCCTTCCGCCGCGACGCTTGCAATACCGCGACTTTCGAATAGCGCGCGCACTTTGGTGCCCAGCAACAACTGCTCACCGCGCACTCGGTCAAAGCCGTACGCCTCCGTCTCGAGCATCACCTCCGCGAGGCGCGTCAGTGCATCGGTCGGCATCGTCGCGTGATAGGCGTGACCGCCAGCCTCAAACGCCTCCATGATCTGCATCCACTTTTTCAGATCGCAGGCAAAGCTTGTGCTTGTAGTGCCGTCAATGGCCGCTCGTGCGCGCTCGGAGAGCATCACCATCGCGCAGCACGGCGAACTGCTCCAGCCCTTTTGCGGCGCGCTCACCAGCACGTCCACACCGGTCGCTTGCATGTCCACCCACATCGCGCCCGAGGCAATGCAATCGAGCACGAACAGGCCACCCACCGCATGCACGGCGTCGGCCACCGCACGCAAATAATCGTCCGGCAAAATCATTCCGGCGGCCGTCTCCACATGCGGCGCAAACACCACGGCCGGCTTTTCCCGAGCAATAGTCGCGACCACCTCAGCTATCGGCGCTGGCGCCCACGGCGCCTGCTTGCCCAGACCGGTCCCAGTGACCGGTTTGGCCTTCATCACGGTGTGTGAAGTAGGAATGCCGCCCATGTCAAAAATCTGTGTCCAGCGATAACTAAACCAGCCATTGCGGATCACCAGCACATGTTTGCCAGTAGCAAACTGCCGCGCCACAGACTCCATGCCGAACGTGCCGCTACCGGGCACAAGTACTGCGGACTGGGCGTGATAAACGGTCTTCAGCATGCGCGAAATCTCCCGCATCACACCCCCAAAGCGCTTCGACATGTGATTCAAAGCACGGTCGGTGTAGACCACAGAAAATTCAAGCAACCCATCAGGGTCAACAATAGGAAGCAGGCCAGGCATGGTGTTCTCCTTGTGTCCGCTGCTCCGGGGTAAAAGCAACCGGTGGCGGATTGGTGCGATACGGGGACCGGACGATAGCACGGCTTTAATTTTCGGAAGCCAAATGCACCATTCTTGAACTATTCTGCGAAGTCTGCCCGTTGCGATCTTGGCCATACCTGCTACCGCCGAACGCTCCCGTCAACGGCGGCGCGGCGCCAGTGATGACCGAGGCGCGCTTGCCAACACGGTGGCACCGGGCACCTCGACAGTCAGCGCTGAGTGGGGTTAATTCCGTAGCCGCAGGTACCGAAGCAGACCAACTAGGCGCCTAATTTCTCGGCATACGCTGGCCAGGCAAACAAGCTGGCGTGCACGCGCGGGGTGTAGAAACGCAAATCGGCAATGCCACGCTGCTTTAATCGTTGCGCGATCTCGGCTTCACCTAATGCACGTGGCGTGGTTCGCATCGACGCACAGGCCATGCCCCACTCTGCCCCGTACGTCGGCATAAACGCTTTGTAGGCATGCACTTCGGTGAACACAGCGCGCAAATCACGCAGCGTTTTAGCGACACGCTCTGGATGAAAAAATGCGCTGCCGATATGCAGGCTCAACACACCTTCGGGTGACAGTCGATCACCAATCAGCTGGTACGTTTCAGTCGAATACAGCGACGTCGCTTCGGCAGCATCAGGATCGGTGAGATCCATCACGATGACGTCGTAGCGCATCGAGGAGTTTCGCAACAAAACCAACGCATCACCGATTTCAACGCGCACTCTTGCATCATCAAATGCACGACCATTCACGTCGGCAAAATTTTCGCGACAGGTCGCAATAACCATCGGATCGAGCTCGGCAACAACGATTTCATTGATACTTGAATGCTTCAACAATTCGCGTGCCGAACAACCGTCGCCACCGCCCATCACCAGCGCGCGCTGCGGGCCGTTATGCGCCAGCGCCGCCACATGCACCATGCACTCATGATAAATAAATTCATCACCTTCGGACAGCATGAACGCCCCATCCAGCGCGAGCATCCGCCCCATCGCGTTTGTGTCGTGCCATTCGATGCGTTGCACGGCGCTTTGCACCGCGACCGGGGGATGACGAGTGGTGAAGCCATGGGCAATTTCTGGCGTTAACCACTCCAGCGTAAGCGAATCAGGCCGAGCCGCTGGCGAGCCTCGCAGCAGTGAATTACGATTGACATTTTTCGGCGCAAACAGCATTACCAACGCGTCGGTCAACTTCTGCGCTTTGCCACTGTTGTCAGCGCGAAAATTACACACGTAGACATCAAGCGTCACCGCGTTGAGCTCAGGCCAGGTGTGGATCGCCAGATGCGATTCGGCGAGCAGCACCATCCCGGTGACGCCACCCGCGTCAGCGAAAGTGTGAAAGTGCTCACCAACCACCGTCAGGCCCGCGTCTATTGCGAACTTGACGCAGGCGTCGCGCAGCGCGGTGCTATCGCGTAGCAGCGACGCCGGGCACGCGCAGTGGTGAAGATCAGCAGTGAGGTGTAGGCCTTGCACTAATGGCAATCGTCGGTTTGGCTTCGCCGCTGACCGCTCGTTTGTGACAACGTTCTCTCAGAACTGCCAGCGCGGGCCGCAGCCCACAGGTCAAAAACTATTGCCGCTACGGCTTGATGTAGGCGAAATTCTCACGACTTTGCAGTTGCGAGATACGGACCACGCCGGACGGCGTGAAATCGGCCTCTTGAATGAATTGCTCTTTTTTCAAACCACGATTTTTTAGCGTGATTTCGCAAATTTCAAACCGCACACCGCGCGCCTTCAGCGCCGACACCAGTGGGGCGTATTCGGTTTTGCTCTTCTCGTCTTTTGCGCCCTCCATCAACATGTCTACGCCTTCGGCATGCGTCACCACAATGATTTTGGTGTCGGGTGCCGTGTCGATGTGGTTGCGAATGTTGCGTAAGCCTTTAAGGCCCTGCGTCGCGGCTTGATCCACGTGATAGACCACCTTGTCTTGCGCGGAAGCGGCCATCGCACTGGCAGCCAACAGTACCGCTAAGAAAGCGTGTTTCAGAATTTTCATCAGGAGCCTTTTCGAAAAAAATGATAGCCGTGAGTTTATCGCCGCCATGTATTCGCGCTGTAGGAGAGGCGCTCTGCGCGACGATCAGGTATCGTTTCGACATGAGCTTCCCCGTCGCCCCTGATCACATCCTTATCCTTGCGGCCTGCGCCTTTGTTGCAGGTGTGGTGCGAGGCTTTTCTGGCTTTGGTTTGTCTGCTGTCTTGGTGGCCAGCGCCGCCTTCGTGATTTCAACTAAGCTCATTATTCCGACCGCACAAGCACTGGAGGTAATCGCGAGCATCGCCTTGATTCCCACGGTGTGGAAAGACGTCAACTGGAAATGGTTTACCCCGATGGCGGCAGCTTACGCGTTGTCGGTTCCGGTGGGTGTAGCCGCACTTGCGCATCTGCCAGAGCAGTGGCTGCGCGTCGGCGGTTGCATGCTTTTGTTGGTCGCAAGTCTGTGCATGCTGCTGAATTCCCGGCCCAAACTGCCAGACGGTTTTCCGCTTCGTTTTGGTACTGGCCTAGTAGCGGGATTTTTCGGGGGCGCGACCTCACTCGGCGGCATGGTCGCCTCGGTGATGCTGTTCGCCGTCGCGCTGCCCGCAAAAAACTTGCGCGCGACATTGATCGTGCTGTTTTTCGGCAGCTCGCTGTACTCGTTGGCATTGGGCGCCTGGCATGGTGTGGTCAGCATTGACACCTTCACTCGCGCTGCGTGGCTGGCAGCCCCTTTACTAGCGGGCATAGCGGTGGGCTCGCATGGTTTCAAACACGTCAGCGAAGCCGGGTTTCGCAAGGCGGTGCTGGCCGTGCTGGCGGTGCTCTCGATTGCCGGGATTGCCAGCGTATTGTGAGAACACGCCAATTAGTTGGCTACGTTGCGTGCCACCCGACGTCCTTACAACGGCGTTGAAATTACGCTGTTAGCCAACGCTTCATTCGCGGATATCCCGCTGAGCGGGGATCGTGTGTGGTCGGCGCGTCAGCAAGACCGCGCCACGTCAATATTGGCACGCCGACGTATTGGGCAGCTGCGAAATTATCTAGCAGCGAGCCAGCCCCGCCGCGATAGCCCGCGTTATGAAACACCAACGCTGGTGCGATACCGAGGTGGAGCGCCGCTGCGTACGACCAAGCGATTGCACCCATTTCCATGCCACCATCCTCGCCAACGTTTACATGAAACTGCTCGCGCTCCAGCGGTGGCACCACTGCAAAATGCCCCGCTTCGTGCAGCAGATCACCAGGATATTCAAGCGTAGCTCGATCGACCACCAAGACCCCATGTTCGACTTCGACGCCCGGCAACACGGTCGGCTTAGTTATGCTGCGCTCAACTACTGTTAGTCCGATTTCACGCAAAAAGAGAATAATGGTGGTGATGAGTTGAGAATTCACGAGCGTTGTGTAATGAACCGTTACTTTGCGTTCTTTTCGATTTGCGGGCTAGACGAAATACTATTTGATCTTTCAACGCCGTTGCGAACAGGGCAAATTGAACGCGGTCGACAGTCCATATATAACCCCCGCAACCGTTTGCCGATTTTGACGTGAATGGCGCGACCTTCGCAGTATGGCACTCCACCTCTATGCACACGCACTTGATGACTAAAACCACTTCTAGCGCAGTTCCGTTTCAACCCAACGCTGCACATCGGTTACCGCTTGCATTTGAAGTCGCGCCGCTGGTCGCGGAGATTAACGCGCTCAGCGCCGAGTCTTGGCTTGCGCACTTCAACACAAGCTACCACGATGGTGGCTGGACCGGCATTCCGTTGTTAACGGCAGACGGCAGAGGCGATTCGCTCTACGCGCCCATTCGGGCGCTGGTTGCAGCGGAATCAGCAGGCACAGTGCGGCCCACAGGGTTTGGAGGGCAGTGTCCCCGGCTGCTCGCGGCCGTCGCGCAACTGCATTGCCCGGTCAAGTGTGCGCGCATCCTACGCCTTGCGCCGGGATCGGTGATTCGCGAGCATCGTGATGATGATTTAATTTGGTGCAACGGCGAGGCGCGCCTTCATATTCCCTTGCAAACCAATGATCGCGTCGAGTTTTATGTCGATGGGCGGCGCATCATGATGCAGACTGGCCAATGCTGGTATCTCAATTTGTCGCGGCCACATCGTGTGCAAAATCTTGGCGCGACGGCGCGCTTGCATTTGGTACTTGACTGCACGGTAAACGATTGGCTGATCTCTCAAGTGCAATCAGGATTTCCGCCCGCTCCGCACGATCATGGGCAAGACGGCGCGTCACAGTTTTCACAGTTTCGCGATGTCGTGTTTAGCCATCCTGAACTGCAATCGAAACTGCGCAATTGCGCGCATCTTGATGAACTCTTAGCGGCGTCCGTTGCGTTGGGCAGGGATTACGCGCTGCATTTTTCGATTGAGGATGTGCGCGCACAAGCCAATCGCGGTCGCCGTGAATGGATTGAACAATGGATCGTGTAGCGCCTCCTGCGTCGGCGGTTACTGACTTCGCCGGGTGGCTGCCAATTCGCTTGTTTGTCGATGGCGGCACCTTATGGGTGGACTGGTGTTATCGCGGCGATACGCGATTCACTGCACCGTTTTTTCAAGACGACGTGCAGCGGTTGTTGCGCGCGCCGTTCAACATGGCATACCGCCGATACACGCCAATTTCAGACCTGGTGAATTGGGCCGAAACGGCAACCAGGGGCAGCCACCATGCTCCGCTGAAAGTGTTGATCGCACACGCCTCGCGCTGTGGCTCGACACTACTTTCGCAAATGCTCGCACATCAGCCTACGCATGTTGTAATGTCCGAACCACCGCTGCTTGACACGTTGGTCGGCATTCGTGCGCGTCTGCCCGAAGTCACGCATGCGCAGCACCTCACCTGGCTTCGCGCCCTCGTGTTCGCGCTTGGCCAAACACCCGCGAACGAAACGCATCTGGTGATCAAACTCGATGCTTGGCATGTGTTGCAACACGAATTGTTGAGAGCCGCATTTCCCGAAGTGCCGTGGCTTTTTATTTACCGCGATCCAATCGAGATAGCGGTGTCCCAACTTGAGCAACGCGCCTCCTACATGGTGCCCGGTATGGTGACCGCGATGAGTGCCCAGACGCCAACAGCGGACGCAATCGCGATGGGCGCGGATAGCTATATCGCCACGGTGCTCGGCAAAATCTTTTCCGCTGGCGCATCGGTTTGCAGCGGGACGGGTGCACAACCGTTGAACTACGCAGCGCTGCCGCAAGCGGTGTGGGGAAAGTTGCGGCCACTGCTCGGACTTGACGACGATGCCGTAACCGCCACAGCACTGCGCGCCACTGCGACGCGCGACGCCAAAGCGCCGTCTTTGACCTTCGCGGCCGACACTGAACGGAAGCAACGCAAAGCCACAGCATCGCTGCGTGCAGCAGTGTTGATGCACTGTCAGGGCTCCTACAATCATCTTCTTCAACTCAGCCGAACATCGCAATGATCGACAAAACTACCGAAGTGGAAGCGGCAGCGCTCACCATGCCGGCATTTAGCAGCAAACGCTTTGCGCCCGCTGTCGGCCAGTCGTTTGTTTGGCGCGCATTTCGACCCGACGGTAGCGAAGTGACGATCGACATGACACTGGTGGAGTTGTCGATTCGTCGCGGCCCTCCGCGCTTTGAGCAATTCTCTATGCTTTTTACCGGATCCGCCGACGTTGTGCTCGAGCAGGGCACCTACAGTATCAGCAATAGTTTGACTGGCACTGAAGCGTTGTTCGCCTCGTGCATCGGCCCAGATGCATCCGGTCAGCATCAATATGAAGTGTGCATTTCACGCGATGTTGAGCAGTGGGAACAGGATGAAGCTATCCGTGCCGGCGCATAAATTTCTGCTGCTTGCCATGGTCGCGATTCGAAACATTGGAAATGGTGTCGGGTTGCACAACAGCTTCTGGCGCACAGAAATCAGCATTGACCCGGCTAAGTCGAAAAAATCGCGCAAGCGTTGTGGACGCGCTAACGTTGACCTGTACAGAGTTGATTTGTTGCATTACCATACGTTAATGCAAGGTTAAAACATCATAGGTCCGACAAGTTGGCTAACTATCACAAAAAGCAGTTGGTGCATGCCGTCTCGCGTCGTAGTTTTCTGTTGCTTGCGCCGCTCGCGGCCGTTGCGACATTAACGCCAACTATCGCACTTGGTCAAACCGGTACGCCAGTCGGTGTGCTGCTACCAAACAATGAACGCATTCCGGGCCTCCGACTGGATTGGCGGCGCGGATTTCAATCTGAGTTACTGGCAGCGAACGCCGCATTTCAGCCGCAGTATGTTGAGTATTCCGTGGGCCCGTACCGTGCGCTCGCCGCCGCGCAATCATTGTTGGAACGGGGCTTCACAACACTCACCGGTATTTTTAACCGCAATCTGGCAACCTCTCTGGGTGAATCGCTCGATCGTCACTCGGCCAAATTTTTAGTGTCTGATCTTGGAGCCAATGCGATTCGCGGCGACCCATGCTGCCATCGTTTAACCCGTGTTGGCCCAAATCTTTGGCAGCAGGCCTATCTTGCAGGGCAACATTTTGCGCGGTTGGGGGCCAAACGCGCGCTGATCGCCAGCAGCTTTTACGAAGCGGGCTACGACCTTCCAGGCGCTTTTCAATCAGGCTTCCTTTCTGCGGGCGGCAGTGCTGCTGAAATCGTTGTGACCGGCACCCCTGATATTGCAACTAATGATCGTGAATTCGCGTCGTTGGCTAAGACGCTGTCAGGCCGCCGGTTCGATGTGTTGTTCAGCCTCTATTCTGGCCGTGAAGCCACGCGATATCTGGCGTACGCACAGACGATTAGTGCGCAGGTGGGTACCCTAGTTGCACTGTCGCCGTTGCTGCACGGTCTGCCGCAAAGCGCCGTTACTAAGGCCGCTGCCATGGCAGTTGAAGTGGTGACGCCCCGCGCAGCGAACGACAACACGGTCAATGCCGGCGAAACCACGTCCACCGTGATGGGCCGCGTCGCAGCGCGCGCAGTCATGGCTGCTATGGATAGCCCAAGTCAGTCCGGCCTGGAATGGCACGCCACCGTTGCGCCAACCAAGGTCGGTTCATCGACCTTTGGATCAGCCACAAATACAACCGCGACGTTCGACGCTGCAGCAATGGCGTCACCTTGGTCTTCGAAGATGACGTCCGGCTGGATCGCGCCGTACGGTGCCTGACGCGACGCACCCAAAAGCTACATTGCGGCCAAACAAATCCAACTTTTTATCGCTAGCAAGGAACCGCTGTGTCAAACCCATTTCTCGGTGAAATAAAAATGCTTGGTTTCAACTTTGCGCCAAGGGGATCCGCCCTTTGCAACGGGCAAATCATATCGATCCAGCAGAACACGGCGTTGTTTTCGCTGCTCGGCACGACGTATGGCGGCAACGGCACCACCACCTTCGCACTTCCCGATTTTCGTGGCCGATTCCCGACAAACGCTGGCCAAGGGCCTGGCCTATCAAACCAAACACTTGGGCAAATCGGTGGAGCTGAAAGCACCACACTTCTCCCCACCCAAATGCCTGTCCACAATCACCTAATCGTGGGTTCCACAGCTACGGGTAACTCAAATTCGCCGACCAACAACGTGCTGGCAGTTTCTTCAACGCGAGGCGGAACGGAGTATGCGGCTGCGGCTACGGCGCCCACCACGCTTCATGCAACCAGCGTTTCGAGCTCGGGCGGCAATCAGCCGGTTTCAACCATGCCTCCCTTCCTTGCGGTGACTTTTGCTATTTTCATGACGGGCGTGTTCCCCAGCAGAAACTAATGCGTTCATTAACGAAGTTTTTGACGGAAGTGATCAGGTGAAGGCGCCATTGCCTGTGTTTGGCGATTTGGTGAGGCGGTGGATGATGGAATGTGCCCCGTTGTCGGGCTTTCCAGCGCAGGCAGATTTCGTTGTGCTGGTCGGCGCCACCATTAACGCGTCCGCATCCGCATCGGCATTTGATTTTGCATGCACCGACCGAGTCATTGGCGGCACTTTCAACTTCGGCAGCTTTTCAGCAGGCACCGTGACGCCAGTGGCTGCCGGCAGCCTGGGCTTCGCAACAACGTCCGTAATTGCCAGCAGCACCCCGGTTGATAACCTGTCGTGGACTGCCATGAGCGGCAGAAGTCCCAGGCTGGTACCGCCAAACAACCTCAACTCTTTATGGCTCGCAAAGAACCGCTATGTCAACTCCATTTCTTGGTGAAATAAAAATGCTTGGCTTCAACTTTGCGCCGAGAGGATATGCCTTTTGTAACGGACAGCTATTGTCCATTGCGCAGAACGACGCGTTGTTTGCCCTTTTAGGCACGACGTATGGCGGCGACGGCCAGACAACCTTTGCACTTCCCAATTTTCAGGGCCGACTCCCTACACATTGGGGCCAAGGGTCAGGCCTGTCAAACAAAACGATCGGCCAACTAGGCGGAGCTGAAAGTACCACGCTTGTCGTCGCCCAAATGCCTGCGCACAATCACCTCATCTCGGGTTCCACGGCAACAGGCAGCTCAAGTTCTCCGACTAACGCCGTGTTGGCAGTTTCGTCAACCCGAGGCGAGACGCGGTACACGGCTGCGGCGACGGCGCCCACCACGCTTCATCCAACCAGCGTTTCGAGCTCGGGCGGAAATCAACCCGTTTCGACCATGCCCCCCTACCTCGCGGTGACTTTTGCCATTGCTCTTGAGGGCATCTTCCCGAGCAGAAACTAATGTTTCGACCAACGCGATTTGTGACGGAAATAATCAAATGAAAGCGCTATTGCCCACGTTCGGCGATACGGTGAAGCGGTACATAGTGACATTTGCCCTGTTGCTTGGCGGTTCGGCGCAGGCGGACATGGTGGTGCTGGCCGGCGCGACCGTCAACGCATCGGCATCAGCAGTTGATTTTGCATGTACCGACCTGATTATTGGCGGCACTTTTAACCTTGGCACCGGAAGCCTCGTCAACGTGCGCGACGTGGTGATACAGCCGGGAGGCAGCCTTTCCGCCACTAGCGGCAGCATCGCGGTGACGCGCAACTGGTCAAACTCTGGCAGTTTCGTAGCCGGCACCGGAACTGTGGCCTTTGCTGACAGCCCAAGCTGCGCAACATCATCCGCAATTAGCGGCAGCACCACTTTTTATAACCTGTCGCTGACGTCCGCCGCCGGTAGAACCGTCACGCTGGCGCCAGGCCTGACGCAAACGGTTCTGGCTGTATTGACTGTTACCGGCACGACGGCACTGCCCATCCAAGTAAGCTCAGGAAGTGCAGCACTGGCGTTCATCAATCTTACCGGCCCCGGCCAAATCATCAGCAATGTCAGCGTAAACAATGTCGCCGCAACCGGTCAATGGCTGGCGGCCGGTCAAACCAACCGCACCGTCGGCGGCCTCGCGCCGAACTGGTTTGGCGATGGGTTTGTGGTGCCCACGCTGAGTGGTGCGGCATTGCTAATACTTACGTTCTTAATCGCTTTCTGTACATTTTTAAGCGGCACGCGGTTACGCCGCATTTATCGTTGATATAGGGCATCACTATGATCAGTTTAAACAGCTCGCTGGCGACGTTTCGCAACCGCGCAATGCGCGTGGGTGCCATGCTAATTCTCGGTCTTGGCAGCGCCAGCGCCTCCGCAGCAGATCTAACCATCACGCCGCCTGTTGCGGGTGACGTAGTGATCAACACTACGTCCGCTTCAATCCTTGCACGCTTCGGCGGTAGTGGGTCGGTTCTCTTTCCAGGGCTACTAACTGCGCCGCTGTATTCGTCGTTTATGTGTTTTGACAGCGCAACCGGTCTGCTCGGCCGCTGCGCGACGGTTCCCACCGGTGCCACGGGCGCGCCCGGGCCAGTCGGGCCCGTTGGGGCTGTTGGTCCAATGGGGACAACAGGCCTAACCGGCCCCGCGGGGCCTGTCGGTGCTACTGGCGGAGCGGGTGCGACCGGGTTGATAGGACCTGCAGGCCCCATCGGTGCGACGGGTGCCGCGGGACCAGCGGGCCCGACCGGTGCGACCGGCACGATGGGACCTGCGGGCCCCATCGGTGCGACGGGTGCTACGGGCTCAGCGGGCGCGACTGGTGCGACCGGTGCCACGGGCGCAGCTGGACCGGTCGGATCTGTCGGGCCTGTCGGACCTGTCGGACCTATAGGCGCCACTGGCGCACCGGGGCCGATCGGTGCCACGGGCCCTCAAGGCACTCAGGGTCCTCAGGGCAACACTGGGCCGGCTGGAACCGTGACAGGATCTGTGGTTATCATCAGCGCTGTGACAAGCGTTGCGGCAAACGTAGCGACCACTACTGCGACTGCAACAGCTAGCTGTACCGGCGGCAAATTGCTCACAGGCGGCGGCGCATTCGTGAACATCACTACGCCCGCCGTTGACGCTATTCCACTGATCGCGAGTTACCCGTCAAGTACCACAGCGTGGACTGCGATTGCGCAGCCCACGTCAACTTTGGGTGCCAGCGGCGCGTGGACCGTGACTGCGTACGCGATTTGCGCCAACTGAACCCCGTGAAGTGGCTGCGGGAGCGACCCGATCGAGCGAACGGGTCGCCTTGTTGATTTGGCGCTTTTTGACTTGCGCGGAGTCTAAATTGAGGCAAGCCCGCACCCAAGCGTTTCGAACAACATTTCTCTGATGCCGCCCAAGCCATCGCCACAGGTCATCTGGCTCACTGGTTATTCCGGAGCGGGCAAATCAACTATCGCCACGTTGCTGCGTGACAAGCTGCACGAAAACGGTCGCCCGACTGCGTTGCTGGATGGCGACGCAATCCGACTCGGCTTAAATAGCGACCTCGACTTCTCTGATGCCGATCGTGCAGAAAATATTCGTCGCGTGTCGGAGGTAGCGCGCCTGATGGTTGATGCGGGCATGGTTGCCGTCGTCGCCTTAATTTCGCCGTTCCGACAGGATCGTGACCGGGCTCGCGCAAAGTTCGCTCCCGGTGAGTTCGTCGAAGTGTTTGTCGACACACCGCTTGCCGTGGCTGAAGCGCGCGATGTGAAAGGTTTGTATCGACGTGCGCGCGCCGGATTGTTGCCTCAGTTCACCGGCATCGATTCAGCATACGAGGTGCCGATCAATCCCGAAATTCGAATCGACACGTTGCGGTTTTCGGCCGAAGTGGCTGCACGTCAAATCGCGCAATTTTGCGGTGACTCATCGGCCTGATTTCTGGGCACGCGGCAGCCACTAATCTGGTTGGCTTGTCGGGCAACGCAATGGCGCCGACCGGTGGTAATCAGCCGCACAACAACATGCAGCCCTGCCTGACCGTTAATTTCAACATTGAGCTGCAAGGCGTGTATCCGCCGCGAACTTGAGGCGATAGAAGGTTCTATGGATCGTGGAGATTTTTTGTGGGTGAGCGCCAGTGCCTGGATAATCGCTGCCGTGGCGGGAACGTCGCCGGTGCTGTCCGGTGGACCGGCGGTGTTTGAGACGCAAAAAGGCGGAGGTCGGGCGCTGATCTCGGAGCCGGTGGTCGTCAGCGTCAGCAGCGGTACGTCCCCTTTTGCGCTGTCACGCTTTGCGACTGATGGCTCGCTGGTGAGCGCCTCAAAAAGCGCAAACGCGACGGCGTTGCCGGTGCTGTCACCAATGCGTGATGTGTCATTTCATGGCTTCAGTGGCGGAGCAGAAGCATTCGCCGACGACCACATTCAGGTGGTCGCTGTGCATCACACGACCGACGGCATCACCGCACGTCACGATCTGTGGTCGCACACACCCGTGCGCTCAGACGGAACGAGCGGTTCGGTGTTATTCACCGCGCTTGATGACGCTTTTGCGGGGTTCGAAATCACCCACATGCCAGCGGTCGGCTCGCGAACGTCGGGGCTTTTCGGCTTTGCGGCGAGCGGGGCTAGACCGGTACTGAAGCCCGGCGTATATGTGCTGGCCGACCCGAGCGCGGCGACCGGCGCAGCTCCGGATTTGGCCCGCTATGCCTACAGTGGCGACCTGCGTGCACCGGCGCGCAAGTCGCGTGTGCTCGGGCTTGACTTCGCCTACTTAAGCTTCGTCGTGCACGGCGAATGGCTGTAGCGAAGACGCAGGTGAGTGACGTGTCACTCAACGCGACGCTCGCTTCGACCCATTCCGCGTTGTTGCTGAGCCTGCGCGGCGAAACGCCAGAGGATATTGATTTTTCAGCCTCGCTTTACGCCTCCACGCGTCAAGCCGAGCTCGCCTTGATCCCTTGGTCAGACGCAGAAAAATCCGCCTTCTGCCGCATGCAATTCAACGCACAACATGCGCACTACGAAAGCCAATATCCCGACGCGCATTTCTTGATTATTGAACGCGACGGAGCCCGCGTCGGTCGGGTATATGTTGAGCAAGGGGCGAGCGCGCTGCTGCTAATGGAAATTACGCTTACGCCTGAACAGCGCGGTCGCGGTGTCGGCCATGCTGTCACCACAGCCCTGCTGCTGCACGCACGCGCCAACGCACTTCCAATGCACTTACATGTTGAGCCGTCGAATCCTGCCAAACGCCTCTACGATCGGTTGGGGTTTCGAGATGTCGAAACACAGGGCTTTTATACGTTCATGGTGTGCAGAGCAGACCCGGCCTCCAATTAGTTAAACACGAGATCGTAAGACACGGCGTCTTTGGTCGCCGCAGTCGATACCGTAAAAAATTCAATCGCCTCGCCGCTTGGAAGCGCGCCTGACCGCATGTCTTGAGGGCGGTCATTGTCAGCCCGAGCGAGCAATGCCAGCGATCAACACTTGCCACGCGCCACGATTCAGCGCCGTTGGCAGTGCCAACAACAATGTGTTGGCCGAGGAGAGAGTCAAAAAGATCGGCGGTGAGTAAGGTCATTAGGCAACGCCTTGAAGGACAGAATGAAAGCATCCAATTCATCACGTCAAACCCGCCGACGCCAACAGACATTGCATGTGCAAATATCGCCTATGCTTGCAACATGAATATCGTCTTTGACTTTGGCAACGTGCTGTTCGAATGGAATCCCGCACGACTCATCACCCATCACTACGACGCGCCCGACGGCAAAGCTCAGTTTGCTGAGGCGCTCGCCGACACACTGGTCAATCATCAAGATTGGCTCGACTTCGATCTTGGCTTGATTGACTCACAGCAACTCGCCGAGCGAAGCGCGCGGCGTTTGGGACTCAATGCGGACGGCCTGCGTGCGTTTGTCGATCGCATCCCGCACGTGCTGCCGGTGTTCGAACCGACCATTGCCTTGATGAACGAGCTGGCCGACGGGTTGCACGGCGCGCATCGCATCGTTTATTTGTCGAACATGCCGTCGGCCTTCGCAACCGTTCTGGAAGCGCGTTGCCCGTGGATCAGCCGCTTTGAAGACGGTGTTTTTTCTGGCCGCGTGAAGCTCGCTAAACCCGACGCTGCGATATATGCCGCGGCAGAGGCGCAGCTCAATCTTGATCCCGCCGACACGCTGTTTCTCGATGACTCCCCCCGCAATGTGGACGCCGCGCGGGCGCGCGGTTGGCGGGCAGAAATTATCGACCAACCACACAACGATCAAAGCGTGCGGAAAGCGTTGATTGCGCACGGGGTTTTGCGCAATTCAGGCCAAACGCAAATGTAATCAACTTTTTTCTGAAAGCTAAGTCAGCGTGGGCTTAGGCCACAAAATGACCGATTATTGACTTAGGCCGCAATTCGCTTCTAGGCTTGCGTTAATGGGCTTTTCAGAGAAAAGTTGTGTCAAAGATAGCGGTTGCAGCGGCGTAAGTTGCAATCCGCTTTTGCCGCGCCTACAGCAGCGCTATTTCAAACTGTTCAGTGAATCCCGCTCGAGCGAATCACGCCCACCGCCAAGCCCTCAATGGCGAAATCATTCACCGCGGGGTCAACCACAATCGGCGAAAGCGCGTCGTTTTCAGGCAACAATTCGATGAGGTTGCCTTTGCGTTTCAGACGTTTTACGGTCACCTCGTTATCAATTCGCGCCACCACCACCTGGCCCGAGCGCGCCTCAGTAGTTTTGTGCACCGCCAGCAAGTCGCCGTCCATGATGCCAATATTGATCATCGAATCGCCCTTGACCTTCAGCAAATAATCTGCCTTCGGCGAAAAAAGCGTTGGATCAACCTTGTGTCGCGACTTGATATTTTCTTCTGCAAGGATTGGCGAACCTGCGGCAACACGCCCGATCAGTGGCAGACCGGGTAGGCCAGACTGCTTGAGTTGAATGCCGCGCGATGCACCGGGCAGGATATCCAAAATTCCCTTTCGCTCCAGCGCCCGCAAATGCTCCTCGGCCGCGTTTGCGGAGCGAAACCCAAGCTGGGCGGCGATTTCAGCGCGGGTTGGGGGGAAGCCCGAACGCTCCATGAAGTCCTGAATGAGGGCAAGAATTTCGGCCTGGCGGGCGGTCAACGGGCGCATGAGAGCTCCATTAAAAAAGAGTGGGTTCGCTTGACACAGGTACTGTTAAGTTATACAGTGCGTATCCATACAGTGAAGTTTATCCAGTGCTGTAAATAAAAGCAACTGGGCAAATCTTCTTTAATCCGATTCCACCGTTTCGTTTTGCCGGACACACGCCCCATCAACCATTTCGGCCACTGACGTAGGCACCATTCCAAAGAAAGTCGCTCATTTTTGGAATGCGTCAGTGGCGAAACCTAAAATCAAAGGGTAATTGACTATGAGTAAAGAACTCCCCATGGATGACCGTAAAAAAGCCTTAGCCGCAGCGCTGTCGCAAATCGAAAAGCAATTCGGCAAAGGCTCCATCATGAAGATGGGCGATGGCAACCCCGAGCATGACATTCAGGTCATCTCGTCCGGTTCGCTGGGCCTCGATATTGCGCTGGGTATTGGAGGCTTGCCTCGCGGCCGCGTGTGCGAAATTTACGGCCCCGAATCGTCAGGCAAAACTACGTTGTGCTTAAGCGTGGTCGCACAGATTCAAAAAGCCGGCGGCGTTGCGGCCTACATCGACGCAGAAAACGCGCTCGATCCTGTTTATGCAGCCAAGCTCGGCGTCAACGTCAGCGAAATGCTGATTAGTCAGCCAGATACTGGCGAGCAAGGACTCGAAATTGCCGACATGTTGGTGCGCTCAGGCGGCGTCGACATCGTGGTCATCGACTCCGTAGCCGCGCTCGTGCCAAAGGCCGAGATTGAAGGCGAAATGGGCGACCAGCTGCCCGGCCTGCAAGCTCGCTTGATGAGTCAAGCGCTGCGAAAGCTCACCGGCAACATCAAACGCACCAACACGCTGGTCATCTTTATTAACCAGATCCGCATGAAAATTGGTGTCATGTTCGGCAGCCCCGAGACCACGACCGGTGGTAACGCGCTCAAGTTTTACGCCTCAGTGCGCATGGACATTCGCCGCATCGGCGCGATTAAAAAGGGCGATGAAATCGTCGGCAATGAAACCCGCGTCAAAGTCGTCAAAAACAAATGTGCGCCCCCGTTCCGCGAAGCGCTGTTTGACATCATGTACGGCCAAGGCATCTCGCGCGAAGGCGAAATCATCGACATGGGCGTCGAGCACGGCTTCATCGAAAAAGCCGGCGCGTGGTACAGCTACGGTGGCAACCGCGTAGGTCAGGGCAAAGATAATTCGCGTGAATACCTGCGTGAAAATCCAGC
>JACMNN010000247.1 GCA_014378555.1 Burkholderiales bacterium
GGCGCGTCGGTCGCTGACGCCACGCAGAACACCGCGCCGTCTGCTGTGTAGCCCGCCGCGATCATTTGGTTGTAGCGTGCGGTTGACACGGTGTAGCGGTGGTTGCCATCGTTTTGAGCGCCTCGGTTGTTAAAGGCCCGATACACCTTTACCGGAGCCGAGGCCGGGCAGTTTGCCGATGTGTCAGGTACTGCCACCGCGAAGTCAATGCCCTCGTTATTGGCCGCTGGATTGCCGGCCAACATCGTACTAACCAATGCGCAATCCAATGGCCCTCCATAGAAGTGCGTGTTGGCCAGCGGTGGTGCAAAGTAGAAGCGGCAGATCGGCTGCGTGCCTGCTGGTGGCGCCAAGCCGGGTCCGGCAACAAAACTCATCCCGGTCAGGCTGTACGCAGCGGGGTATTGTGCGAGCAAGGACTTTTCGCTCTCGCGCCCAGTCATGAAATACTTTTTGAGCGACGGCACATAGTATTCAACCACCGTGGTGGGCGCAACCGTGAGCATGGTGTCAGCCACGCGACTGAATGCGCCCCCGAGCGGCTCAGGAACGGCGTTGACGCCCTTAACGGTCAAGCCGTTGGTCGACAAAACCGCACCGTACGGGCCTTGCGTGGTCACCACCACCACCTCATATTGCCCGGCGGCTAGCTGACTGCCTAAGGAGGCGCTGTAGACGCCGTCGCCAGCCCTTGCATCAGCACCCTCGCCAAAATCAAGCAGCGCCTTAGTTAACTTCAACTTACCGTCCGCATCGTAAATGTAGGCGGTAGCCACCGCGCCCACCACGGCACGATTTGATGCCACTTTAACAATGAGCGTCGGGTTGGCGGTGCCGTCGCGCTGCACGTCCACCTCGGCGCGCAGCGTGCTCTCGGCGATGACATCTTGCTCAATTGAATTGGTGATTGCGGCGGTTGCCGTCACGGTACTAGTCCATAAGCCATTTTTTCCAGCAAACGCGCTCGCCACTTCAAAGCTTGCGCTGGCGCTGTCGGCGTCCATCACATATTTAATCTGTCCACCCGCACCCAGTGCCTGATTGACCAGGGGATTCGACGGTGCGTATTGGCTGCCGTCGGGTGCTGTCAATTCAAAACGAATCTTGCTGCTGTCAGCGTCTTCGCCCCAGTACGTGTTGAACGTCAGTTTGCCATCAGTCTTGGCGAGCACTGGCGTTTTCAGTTCAAACTTTGCACCAGCGGCCAGTGTGTCCACTTGATCCACTGCAAGCGTTGCCTCCAGCGATCCGCCTGAGGCGGCTTGCGCCTTAACTGCACCGGCGCTGAGCGCGGAGGCTTTGTGGGCATCGGTGAAATGCCCGCCGCTGGCGTGGGCTAACTGCGCCAGCGTGACGGTACCGGCGCTCACTTTGGCGCGCATCGCCTTTTGCGCTAATTCTGTTTGCAGCACGGCGCGCTTGGCGCTGGATCCGGGCTGAACACCGTTGTTAGTGAGGATGTTGGCGTTGATCGCCACGCGCAATTCTTTGACTCGATCACGGGTGGCCACACTGATGTTGTCGTCGCCGCCCGCGAATACGTTGACGCTGATGCCGTCACCCAGGGTGATGCTGTTTGCCGCGTAGAGCCCGCTGATTTCAGCAACAATGCCGGCCAGCGCTGCTTCAAGATTACCGGGGACCGTGTCAACCGTAATCGCCTCGACCGCCGCCAGCGCCGCTGTGCGGGCTTCTTCGGTCTGCAGCGTGGCACGGTAGACCATCTGTGCGGCACCGTTATTGCCGCCATAAGTCACCACGGTGGCGATGGCTTTGGCACCGAGCGTGATCTTGCGAATCGACTCGGAGACTGCGTTTTTTATCGCCGGAAGTTGATCAGCGCGCACGTTGCGCGAAATCACGTAGGTGGTGCTGTCCAACGGATCGTTAACAAAAACCACCTTAAAGGCGCCGTCCCAACCGGTGATCGGGCGCGTCAGATCGCTGGGACTTGCTGGCGTGTGCCCTGCCAGCGCCCGATACGCGGTGCGCGAGCCAAAACGCTGTTGTTGCTCCGAATCGCGAGCAAGCGGGCGCGACAAAACCTCCCACGCCGAGGCGCCATCGTAAAACCGCCTATTCGCGGTGTTGGCCGGCGCCACGTTGTCCGCAGCGGTCGAGAACGACGAGAACGCAGTGTGATCGTTCATGATGGTGTTCAGTGGCGTGTCAATTTGCGACGGGTCGCTGTTGTCGTTTGGATTGATCGGCTTGCCCGCTTCCCGGTATTCGTCCATCAGGCCGTATACATAGTGGCCGTTTTCATGAGCCATCACTTTGCCCAGAAGCTCAGGCGTCGCCTCAAGAAAATTAGTGCTCACGCCACTACCGATTTGGAAGCGACTCACCGTCGCGTTTGAGCGCCCCGGAATCAGGCTGATCATCTTGATGTCGACCCGGTTACCGAAGCGACTGCTTGGGTAGACGTACACCGTGCCCACGCGATGCCGTCCCTCGCTCATGGTGAACGTGGACTTGGCCATTTGCGCAAAAGCCGCCGTGACATAGGCGCGGTCAAGCGATTGGCCACTCGCCGATTTAGCGGGCGGGTTGGCGTCGTAATCCCAATCGGCGTTTGACACGAAATCAAACGTTTCAAGGACAGCCGAATCGGCCTTGACGAACGACAGTTGATGAAGTGCAGCGCCGGCTGCCAATGGTTGCAACGCAAGGCTTGCCGCCAGCAGCACGCTGATGGCAGGTCTACAGCTTGATGATTTGCTCATAATTTCTCCTAGTTGAATAGATTGAAATGGTGCGGTGGCGTTGCAAAGCACCTTTGAACGTAGCGCTGATACAACTGCGTGAAGTGTAGTCAACAATGGCTCCGTTAGTACAGTTGATCAGGCCTTAAATATCAGTATGTCGAGCGTGCACAACGTCACGCAAAAGCGTGGGTCAATAGTGGCGAGCACAAAAATCGGCGATGCCTGAAGCGTGTAACTAGCGATGCTGCTGCAAGCGTGAACCACGTCTTTTTGCTGCCGCTGAGGTCTGCGTTTGGCGGATTGCACGGCAGATATTTTTTGCCATCGATCGGAGCCTGCAGACGGCGTAGACCGTACACTCAAGTGCTTGTAACAAAAAGGTTATTTATGACTAGGGTTATTACTACCGCACTTTTTGCGTTGTCTGCCAGCGCGAGTTTCGCGCAGTTTCCGGATCGCGCAATTAACTACATCATCCCGTTTGTGCCGGGCGGTGAAAGCGACATTGCAGCGCGCCTACAAGGCAAGGTTGCGGCAAAAATAACCGGCAAAGATTTTGTGGTGCAGAACAAAGCGGGCGCGGGCGGAGCACTGGCCTGGGGTCAATTAAACAGCATGGTTGGCGATGGCTACACGGTCGTTGGTAGCAACCTCCCGCACATCATTTTGCAACCGCTCGAGGGCCAAGTGCAATACAAAACAGAGGACATCACTAGCGTGTTCTTTTTTCATTACACGGCTGACGCGCTGGTGGTCGCCATGGACTCGCCGTACAAAACATTCGCCGATTTAGTCGCCGCAGCGAAGGCTGAACCGGAAAAAATAACTATCGCTGGCAGCGGCACCAACTCGGCCAACCACATGGCCTTTCAACGCATGGAAGTTCAGGGCAAATTAAAGATGACCTACGTGCCGTTTAAAGGCACCGGCGATCTGTCAACAGCGGTCCTGGGGAAGCACGTGGCGGCAGCCATGACCTACCCGACGTTTGCCATTGCCAACAAAGAGCGGGTGCGCATGTTGGCCGTGGCCACGGCTAACCGCATGCCGCAATTTCCGAACACGCCAACATTCAAAGAATTGGGCTTTGACTGGGTGGACGGCGCGTATCGCGGCATCGCGGTGCCGAAGTCAACACCGGAGGCGGTGCGCAAACAAATATCGGATTTGTTTTTGAAAATTAACAAGGATCCAGAGCATCGCAAACAGATGATCGACAGCGGCTACGAGCAGGTCGATATTACCTACGAGCAGATGGCGGATTTCATGAAAAAACGCACTGCAGATACGTTGCCGCTGGCCAAGCAAATGGGATTGATCAAGTAGGCACGTGGCTCACGCCCGGGCGGGCGGGCGGGTCAGTTTGAACACTGGGGAAGCGCAGATAGGCGGCCAAGCCGTTGCAATGCGCAGTAAAGTATTACCTCTGCATTGAGCTCACGTTCTGCAAACGCGCCGATATCGAAGATCAAACTTAGCCTGATCTATGGGCCTTGGCGGTGACCAAACTTTGCAGCCAATGCAACACCGGCGGCCAATCCGACCACGCCTCTTCGGCGCGCGAGCGCGGCTGATCGAAGATCGACAGACCATCGCGCGCGGCATGAACATAAAGCTGTGAATCGCGGATGTGGGTCAGTACATCCAACGACAGCGGCGCAAGAAACGCGTCCAGATCCGACGCCGCCACCGTGCGACCATCCACCTTCGAGCCAATCACCGCGACCGCGCGTTTGCCGTCTTTCAACGGCTTCAACGCATTCAGTTCAGCAATGAAATCTGCGGTTGCTTCAAAGTCGAACGCCGACGTCGCCACCGGCACCAGCACCGCGTCGGCAAGCCTGATGTAGGCATGGAGCTGCGCGCCATGCACGCCTGCAGCCGCGTCTAAAATCAACCATTGCGGCGCATAGGCGCGAATGATGTGGGGGTCGGTGTCGGGTAACGCGCCGCGAATTTCCGGGAAGCCACGCGGTCGCCGCGATAGCCAGCGTGCCGCAGAGCGCTGCCGATCCATATCAAGAATTACCACCCGCTGACGTTTGCCCGCCAGATAACCCGCCAAGTTGGTGGCAATGGTCGTTTTGCCCGCGCCACCCTTCGGATTCGCCACAAGAATCGTGAACATCACGCCCTCCCCTTTTGTCCCGACATTACCCTAATATTCGGCAGCGCAGTATAGGGCAGCCCGTCGCTATGGACGTGGCATCAGACACCACCTCGGCGCAAACGATCCGTTTGCCCACGACACCCATTAGCGGCGCAAGCACGGCCTAGGGCTGCACCAGCGCACGCTTCATGAATGCCTCAAGCCGCGTATAGAACTCGACCCGATTTTCTAGCTTGGTGAAGCCGTGGCCCTCTTCGGTTTTGACCATCCATTCGACCGGCTTACCCAGCTTTTCCAGCGCGTCGCGCATGCGTTCGCCGTGAATGATGGGCACCCGCCGATCTTGTGCACCGTGCGCCAAAAAAACCGGGGCTTTGATCTGCTCGGCATGTTGTGCGGGGGATGTCGCGCGCAACAGCGCTTTGTCGCGCTCCGGGTCACCCACCATCACCGGCAACAAGTAGCGCTGAAAATCGCTGTCGCTAATGTCTGACCAGGTCACGGAATGAAACAGTTGCAGGTCGCTGATGCCGGCGTAACTCGCCGCACACTGAAACACGTCGGGCGTGCGCACCAGCGCCTGCATCGCTGCATAACCCCCATAACTTGCGCCGTAAATACACACCCGTTTCGGGTCGGCGATACCTTGCTTGACCGCCCATGCAACCGTGTCGGTCAAATCGTCCTGCATCGCCAAACCCCACTGCTTGAAGCTCGCCAACTGATGCTTCAGACCGAGGCCCGTGGTGCCGCGAAAATTGGGCTGCAGTACCGCGAAGCCCCGGGAGGCGAAGTACTGCGCCTCAGCATCCCAGCCCCAACTGTAGGCCGGCACCCAAGGGCCACCGTGGGCAATCAGAATCAGCGGCAAGTTTTTGCCCGGCGTGCTTTTTGGCAAAGTCAACAATGCCGACAACGGCAACTCGTCTCGTGCCGCAAATTTAACGATGCGCGATTCGGCCATTTGCGCCGGTTTCAGCCACGGCCGTGCGTCAATCAAAAACTCCAGCTTTCGGGTCTGGAAGTCATACAGATACACCGTGCCCGGATTGCGGTCGGTAAACGAGCGCACCAGCATGCGTTTGCTTTGTTGCGGCGGCACAAACACGTTAACAGCGTTCGGCAAGCCCAGATCGATCTGGCGCTGCAATTCCGCCCATGAGTCATCAAACCACGCCACCGTTTGCCGCTCGCCCACATAGGCGGCGCCCACCAGTTTTTTGGCCACTGGATCGAATACCGGTTGCGTGAAGTCATAGTCATCGCGTGACGCCAGCACCTGCTGCGTTTGACCACGCTCATCTAATCGCAGCAGAGCAGACGTCAATCGCGTGTTGGCTAGCGTGGCGGCTGATCGATCACGCAACCCCAAGCCAATAATGTTGCCGTCGTAACCCACCGCTGACACCCAACTTAATGGCTCGCGAAAATCGCCTTCCGACCACTTCACCCAGGGCGACTTTTCATCGCGCCGATAAAAGACTTTGACCTGCGTACCTTTGCTCGAATAGGCGGCGCGGGGCATGCCGTCGCGGTCTAGCGCCCATGCCTGAACGTCTCCCGGATTGTCATAGCTCAATAGCGTCTTGCGCGCCGTTCGCGTGTTCAGCCGGTACACATCACTGCTGTCGAAATCGCGCTCGTTGGCCGCCACAATAAGGTCGTCGCCACCGTCAGCAAGCGTTGCCATCACCCGCGTGTAACGCGGCCGCACCATCAACGAACGACCGTCCCCCATAGGTAGCGCCAAGCGACGCGACGCGCTGCCGTCCCGGTCCACAGCAAACAATCCGCCGCTTCGCCACGAGCTTATGGTGCCGGCCGCATCGAACACGTTGCCAGTGACGAATGCGAGTCGATTAGAGCTCACCCAGAAGTGCTCGATGATGTCGGCGTCCGGCAGCGTCGCCACAAACTTTGAACTGCGCTTGTCGATGTCGATCACCGCCAAGCCCAGCCGACCGCCATTGCGCGCTAAAAAAGCGAGATGATTACCATCTGGCGATAGCGCCGGTCGTGACACGTCCGGCAGACGAAAAAAATCTTGCACCGGAATGCTCGAAGGTGCGCCGACGAAAGCGGTTTGCGGTTGCGCATTCACCCCGCTCGCGCAGAACGCCACAGCGAACAGCGTCAGCACCGTCAAAATAAGCCGCATTGTCATGACCGGAGTGTCGCCCACGACACGGGCGTAAAGAGCTGAAACTTAGGGCATTGCGACGAACGACGACGCAAATTGATGAACGACGAAGAGCACACCCCACAGACACTACATTTGTTTGAATAAATGAAAAAAGTGCCGGCTGACGCTAATTTTTTCGTTGCTTCCACGCAGCACCAGCGAGTGCTTCTCAACACCATCGCGGGTGATTTTGCTGATGCGCTGCACGTTCACAATGGCACCGCGATGCACTTGCCAAAACAACTCGGGGTCTAGCCCAATCACCAAGTCTTTGAGTGGTGTTCGGATCAGCACATCTTCCTTTTCAGTCACCACTCGGGTGTACTTGGTATCGGACTGAAAAAAGATAACGTCGTCGACTGGAAACATCTTTACGTCCTGACCTACCAGCGCCTTGATCCAGCGCAAACGCTCCCCGCTGCGTGGTTGCTGACTGTTGAAGAAATGCAACACCGGCGTCAAGTCCTCCGGCGCCTCGTCAATGCTGTTGCGCAGCCGATCCAGCGTCACCGCGAGGCGATCTTCCTCAATGGGTTTGAGCAAATAATCAACCACGCCGCGCTCAAACGCTTCAATCGCGAACTGGTCATAGGCGGTACACAAAACGATCTTGGCCTGGTCACCAATTTCGCTCGCCACCTCAAGCCCCGACAGCACCGGCATGCGAATGTCGAGGAAGCAAACGTCGGGCTCTGTTTCGGAAAACTTGTCCAGCGCTTGCTGACCGTTCACCGCTTCAGCCACTACCTCAAAATGCTCGGCATGCAACGCCAACAGTTCCCGCATACGCTCGCGCATCAGCGGTTCATCGTCGGCAAATAGGCAGCGAATTTTTTGCATGGGCTTGTCCATTATGTTGCAGCGTCCTGCGGCGTATTGTCCAGTTTTAACGGCAGCGTGAGCGTAGCGATACAACCACGCGGCGAGTTCTGCTCGAGCCGCACCTGCGCCGCGTCACCATAAATTGCCTGTAACCGCTGGGCAATATTTGACAAGCCCATGCCACCGCCGATTTCTTGGTGATTGGCTGTAATCAGCCCCATACCGGTGTCGACCACGGTGACGATCAGGTTGCCGTCATTGATGCCCGCGTTGACGTCGATGCGCCCGCCGTTCGGTGCCGGCTCAATGCCATGCTTAATGGCGTTTTCGGCAAGCGTCATCACCAGCGCCGGAGGCAATTCAACAGCCTCAACCTCGGGGGCCGCGTGTACCGCGAACAGAAGCCGGTCGCCCATGCGTGTTTGCATAATTGCAAGGTACGACGCGATCTGGTCGAACTCGTGTTTAAGCGGGGCTTTGTTGTCTCTCATCAGCGGGATCGAGGTTCGCAGAAAGCGCACCAAATGACCAATCAGCTTTGCCGCGTCGGGCGAGCCTTTTTGCGCAAGCTGCTGCGCGGAAGCTAATGTGTTGAACAAAAAATGCGGTTCAATCTGCGCCTGCAACACGCGCAGGCGCGTCTCTACCAACTGCCGTGACACATCACTCTGCTGCTTTTCGCTGCTGAGCCGACGATTCACTACCGCCACATGTTGCGTGCGCAGATACACGATGGCACCGACCACGGCCGCATACAACAATCCCGCCGACAAGCCCGCCATCAACGTCGCTTGAAAGCGTAGATAGAACGTCTGCTGCAAATCGTTACCGTAATAACGATCCAGCGCAGCGCCTAGCAAAATAGCAATAAAAACCGCCGCGATGGGCGCCAGCACGGCAATGTGGATGAGCTTGCGGGCAAGGGTCGCGTTGGGTGAAAACACCGGAATGATGGCGAGTCCCAGCAGGAAAAAAAGCACGTTGAGCGCGGGCCAAGCTTCAAAAAACGCGATGTCCGGCACCAACCACGCCGCCACCATAGCCAAAATAAACGCAGCAGGCACCGACAGGAACAACCAGCGCCACCGATGTGACGGCACTCCGATCAACCGCGCTTGACTATCAGTCACAGAAGAATCCACCGCATGGCCTAAAAAAACTGCGTGCCCAACCACCAAGCGAGTGCAGCCAAAAAAGCCGATGCGGGGATGGTGAAAACCCAAGCCCACACGATGCCACCCGCGATGCCCCAGCGCACCGCCGAGAATTTTCGTGCGGCACCCACGCCCACAATAGCACCGGTGATGGTGTGCGTGGTGGACACCGGAATGCCCAGCCAAGAAGACATAAACAATATCATCGCGCCACTGCTTTCGGCACAAAAACCGCCCATCGGTTTCAACTTGGTGATGCGTTGTCCCATCGTATTGACGATGCGCCAGCCACCAAATAAAGTGCCCATGGAGATGGCCGCATAGCAGGCCGCAACAACCCACCAAGGCAACGATTTAATGTCATGGGTTGCAACCCCCGAGATGATCAACAGTAACCAGATGATGCCCATCGTTTTCTGCGCATCGTGACCACCATGTCCGAGGCTATAGAGCGCGCACGACAACAACTGGCCACGGCGAAGCCACTTGTCAGCCCGAAGTGGTGTGGACCTGCGGAACAACCACGACACCATCAACAGCAGCAGCGCGCCCAAAGCAAAACCGAGCAACGGCGCGAGCAACAAAAAAAGCAGGGTCCATGTGATGCCGGAGTAAATCAGTGCGCCAACGCCCGCCTTAGCCACCGTGGCACCAATGAGGCCGCCTATGAGTGCGTGCGACGACGATGACGGAATGCCGTGATACCAAGTGATGATGCTCCAGGTAATCGCCGCCACCAGAGCGCCAAAGATCACGTGGGTGTCAACGGCCGCTGCGTCGACCAAGCCCTTGCCCATCGTGGCGGCAATACTCAGCCCGAACAGGCTCATGCCGAAAACAAAAAATGCCAAAAAGTTAAAACAGGCAGCCCACACAACCGCCTGACCCGGCTTTAATGCGCCAGTCGATACGACGGTGGCTATGGCATTCGCGGCATCGTGAAATCCGTTGATAAAAGCGAACACCAACGCGAGAATGACTAACAGGATAACCACCCACAGCGCGACGATAGAGGGTTCCATTGCGGTCAGCAGCGCGCGGGAATCAAGCGTTTTCGATCACGATGCCCTGCATCACTTTGGCGACGTCTTCGCAGCGATCGGTCACCGTTTCCAGCAGCTCATAAATCGCCTTCAATTTGATCAACTTCACAGCATCACGTTCGGTCCGAAACAGTTTAGAAATAGCGCTGCGCATCACGCGATCGGCATCGGATTCAAGATGATCAATCTCATCACAAATCTTCAAAATAATGGCCGCATTTTGCATATTGGACAACAACGCAACGCCCGACTTCACGCGTTCGCAGCACTGTAAGCAAATCTCGGCTAACTGGGTCGCCTCGGGTGTCACCGCTTTGATGTCGTAGAGCGATACCGATTCGGCCGCGTCCTGCATCAAATCAAGCACGTCATCAAGACTCGATATGAGGTGATGAATCTCTTCACGATCCAACGGTGTGATGAATGTTTTGTGTAGCAGTTGAATGGTTTCGCGAGCGTAGTCGTCACCGCGTTTTTCGATCGCATCGATCGCGTTGGCATGATCGCGAAGGTCGGTCGCCCCCTCGCCCAACGCCCTCATCAGCGAGACGAGTTCCTTTGCCGCCGCCACGATCTCGTTGGCGTGCAAATTAAAAAGCTCGAAGAATCGGCCTTCCTGCGGCATGAAGCGTCCGAACATGCGTGATCCCGAATTTTTAAAGTAGGCTGAATTCTAGTGTGGCGCGCTGGTGTCGCAGCGACTCAACCCGCGACGAATGCTCAGCTTCGCAACGTACAAAACATCACAACACGATCAGCGTCTCACCATAATCGCGGATCAAACAAGCCAACTTTTGAAGGGTCAGCGGCGCTGAGCCCTCGGCTTTGTTATTGGCGATGATGAAAGTTTCACGTTGTGCGCTCGTCGCCTCAAGCGCAAGCCTGGCGATCTGCGCACGCCCGTCCGGGTCTTCATCAACCAGCGCATTGAACGGCGCGTAGCGCTCCTTTGCCTCCTCGTATTTCATGCCGGAATGCAGACTCCAGCGCATCACCAGCGGCAAACGGCCCGAGTCGCGCCAGAACCTGGCTTGCTCGCGGGCTTGCGGCATGCGCGCATGGATGGCGATGCAGTGTGTGGCGCCGCCTGCACATAAAGCGGCGAGGTAATCGTCGGTCAGCAACTCAGGATCACGCACTTCCACGGCATAAAACGCGGGACCGGAAAGTTTCGGCAGCGCGACCAGAAACTCCGCCAACGCATCAGCAAATTGCTGCGGCGCTCGCGTAAATTTAGGGCCGAGCGGCGGGAACTGAAACACCAGCGGGCCACACGCAGCCATCAGGCCCTGCGTCGCTGGCAAAACGAATTGCGCCGTGGCAAGACTGGCATTTAAAAAAGCGGCGTTATCCGTCCAGCGCCCCTCGTCCGAACGCAAACGCGGCCCAGTGAACAGCATCGGCGCTTTCACCAAAAAGCGAAAACCGGGCGCAACTTCGCAAGCCTGCTTGGCGTAGCCGCGAAACGCGGACTCACTGATCGGCGCATAAAACGTGCGGTCAATACCCACCGTGCGCAACAACGGATGCGCCGCGTAGGCGGGCAAGCCGCGCCGTGCCAGTTGCACATCAGAATAGCTGTCGCCGTAAACGCTGCCCGCCCAACCGGGAAAACTCCATGATGAGGTGCCAAAACGCACGCTCGCCGGAATCGTTGCCGCGAGCTGACTGAGCGCTTCGTTTGCCGCAACCGGCAACACCGCCGATTCAGCACGTTTGGGCGCATCGACGCGCGACAATTTTTTTATCGATGAAGCGGCAAGCGGTTCACCAAACAGATCAAATTGTGTATCAGCCAAGAACAATCAGCCCGTGGCCCGGATGCAAACATCCGGGAAATTTAAAAACAGCCGCCATTATTCACGAGGCTTCTGAAACCTTTGCGGTGACGGGTAAACCTTTGGCAAACATAAGGCCGCGGCGGAAAGACAAAAGTAGTGAATAAATCCGTTTTGCTCCAGCGCTTTGAGCGTACGCGCGCCCGCGCAGATGCAGGTCGACCAGAAGGGTGGCCAGTAAGCCAAGCGGCTTTGACCACTACCGGAATCTACGATAACTTCGCGCTCATGTCATCCGCCATTGATCGTATTGCCAAACTGTTGACCGTGTTGTGGGTTGCGCCCGTCAGCGTGTTTGCGTTGCTGTTGCTGCCGCTGGCGGTGTGGCGCGCAAGCTGGCGCGTCACGGGTGGCGTGCTCGAAATCACCAGCCCTGCGCTGTCGTGGTTTTTGCAAGGACCTTGGTTTCGCGCGATGTCGGGTGGTGCCGGCTTCGCGGCGGCAACCATTGGCCACGTCCTCGTCGCCCGCAACCGTACCAGCATGGACAACTGCCGTGTGCATGAGCATGTTCATGTGCGGCAATGCGAGCGCTGGGGCGCGCTAATGCCGCTCGCCTACGTCAGCGCGGGCCTGTATGCCGCATGGCGCGCACGGCGTTGGTCAGCATACTATTGGGATAACTGGTTTGAGCGCGAAGCTCGGGCCGCTGAAGGTGGCGCGCCGAGAAGCGACAAAAGGCGTTTCTGAATACAGTCGAAGCGCCGCGATGCCCCTTCTGCAACAACGTCGGAATTGCCAACGCACGAATTTAGTAAGTCAGGCGCGCCACCGAGCGCAACACTTCGGGTGTCGTAGTCGGAAAACCAAAGAATTCCAGATACGCCGGGATTTGCTCAAACAGCATGTCAGTGCCAATTTGTACCGGGCAACCGCGTGCCTTCGCCGCTGTGAGAAATGCGGTCATCTCGTTTTGCATGACCACTTCGCCCACGAACGTCGTCGGCGCGATCCGCGACACATCCATCGGCAGTTCATCGCCCTCGTTCATACCCATCGGTGTCGCGTTGACAACCACGTCATAGCCTGTCGGATCGTTGCGACCCGTGATCACCTGCAGCGCTGCATAATGCCTGCGCAAACGAGAAGCAAGGCCTTCGGCAGAGGCGGCATTGATATCGAACAAACCGATCACAGCGACACCTGCGGCCGCCAGCGACGCCGCAATCGCGCAGCCGACGCCGCCACAGCCAACGACCAACACACGAGCGCCGGCAAGCTTCACGGATTTGCGCAACACGCCGCGCACGAAGCCGGCGCCGTCAAACATGTCGCCTAGGAGCGATCCGTCAGGGCGCAGCAAAATCGCGTTGCAGGCACCTGCGATTTGTGCTGTTGGCGAGAGCTCATCAACCAACGTGCAACTGGTCACTTTGTGCGGCATGGTGATCAGCGCACCACGAATGTTGGTGAACGTGAATATCGCGCGCAGTGCAGCCGCAAAGTCCTCTGTCTTGACGCCGATCGGCATCACCACCGCATCAACGCCGATGCTCTCGAAGTACGGGTTGTAGATCATCGGCGCCTTGAACGCGTGCGTGGGATAGCCGATGTGGGCGATGAGCGTGGTGGTGCCGCGAATCATGATTTAGTGTGCTGTATTGATGGTGCGTGCCGTGGGTGAAGACTCGATGTGGGCA
>JACMNN010000045.1 GCA_014378555.1 Burkholderiales bacterium
GCTCAGGGCGAACGGTGACATGCAATCCACCACGTTCCACGAGCACCTTCACACGGCAGCCAAGTGGGCTGGGCGCCCGTGCCCACCTGACTTTTGCGCTCAAACGTCCGTTCGCCCTGAGCGCAGCGAAGGGTCTGATAACAAAGCCAGTAGTGGTCTGACACTTCATTCCGTCAAACCCTTCGCCAGGCTCAGGGCGAACGCTGACATGCAATCCACCACGTTCCACGAGCACCTTCACACGGCAGCCAAGTGGGCTGGGCGCCCGTGTCCACCTGACTTTTGCGCTCAAACGTCCGTTCGCCCTGAGCGCAGCGAAGGGTCTGACGGCAGGGCCAGTAGTGGTCTGACACTTCATTCCGTCAAACCCTTCGCCAAGCTCAGGGCGAACGCTGACATGCAACCTATTGATTGGCAGGGCGCATGGATTCCGACCTACTGTCACCTCGGCGAAGGCCAGGGCGGAACGACGAAAGAATGAAAAAATCTGCGTTTTCCTGAGTTTGCGGCGAAGCCCTGTACGCAACTTTCGCTGCAGCGACGCGCGACGTCGTTCTCCGCCATAATTCTTCAATGCCGCGCCAAACCGCCCCAAACGCTTTAACCGCCTCCAACGCCCCCGCTTCCGTCGCGCCGGTTTCCGGACGGCCGACTGACATCGCGGGGTGGACGGCCGCCATCGTAGGTTCTGCTCTGTCGTTGCGTGGCGTTGCCGCGGCTGAGCTGATGCAGCGGTTGAAGCTCGATGATGATTGCGTCGCCGCCGCGTATCTCACTGTGTTGCCGTCGGACACCGACACCGATGCTCTGGTGCTCGAAACGTTCGGGGCGAGCATCAGTCAACTGTTTGTTGGTGTGCATCGCATGGCGAGTATGCAGGGGCTGTCAAAAACAGCCGCCACCGCCACCGTTACGGTCACTGCAGCCCAACGGGCGCAACAAACCGAAGCGCTGCGCAAGATGCTGTTGGCGATGGTGGACGACGTTCGGGTGGTGCTGATCAAGCTCGCTGAGCGGCTGATTTCGCTGCGCAGTGCAGCGCTGTCAACCGAGGCGCGACGTACCGAAAGCGCGCAGGCTGAGGCGCGGCAGGTGATGGATATTTTCGCGCCGCTAGCCAATCGCCTCGGCGTATGGCAGATCAAGTGGGAGCTTGAAGATTTGTCGCTGCGGCTGTTGCAGCCCACGCAGTATCACAGCATTGCTCGCTATCTAGACGAGACGCGGATTGAACGCGAAGCTTACATCGATACGACTAAAGCGGTGCTCCGTGACGCGCTGCAAAAAGCCGGCATTAGCGGGGAAATCACCGGGCGCTCGAAACACATTTATTCGATCTACGACAAACTGCAACGCAAACGCTGCGCCATTGAAGAGCTCTACGACATTCGCGCTATTCGCGTGATCGTGGCCGAGATGAAGGATTGCTACGCCACGCTCGGTGTGGTGCACAGCATGTTCCAGCCGATCCCTGGTGAGTTTGACGACTACATCGCCAAGCCCAAGGCCAACCATTACCGCTCGCTGCACACCAGCGTGCTCGGTCCGCATAACCGTGCGCTAGAGGTGCAAATTCGCACCCAGGCGATGCATCAAGCGAGCGAGCTGGGGGTTGCCGCGCACTGGACTTATAAAGAGGGTGGCGGCGCTGCAAAAGATGCCGATCAAGCGTCCTACGCTGGCAAGATCGCCAGCTTGCGCCAGGTGTTGACATGGGGCAACGAACTGGGTTCTCCGGGGGAGTTGCTCGCGGGTTTCAAAGCATCGCTGTTTGAAGACACGATTTTTGTGTTGACCCCGCAGGGCAAGATTATCGATCTGCCCAAGGACTCCACACCGATTGATTTTGCCTACGCCGTGCATTCGGGATTGGGGCATCGCTGCCGCGGCGCCAAGGTTGATGGCGCAATGGTACCGCTCAATACGCCGCTCAAAAACGGGCAACGGGTTGAAGTGTCAACGGTCAAAGAAGGTGGGCCGTCGCGCGACTGGTTGAACCCGGACACCGGCTATCTGCGCAGCCATCGTGCCCGCGCCAAAGTGCGCCAATATTTCAACGGACTTGAGCTGGCTGAAACGTTGGCTCATGGCCGCATGATTGTTGAAAAAGACCTGCAGCGACACGGCCAGACCGCGCTAAGCCTCGACAAATTGGCGCATGAGGCCGGCTTTAAATCGCAGGATGAATTTTTTGCTGCGGCGGGTCGGGCTGAGGTGACGTCGCGGGACCTTGATGTGGCGATTCGCAAGGCCGCGGGCCTGATCGACAACGTGGTTGAGCCGGTCGCGCGTGGCAGCGAAGTTCACACCACGAGGAGCCGCGCTAAGTCCGGCGGTGGCGGCATTTTGGTGGTGGGTGTCGACAAATTGATGACCGGATTGGCGCAGTGCTGCAAGCCCGTGCCACCCGATCCGATCGTCGGTTTTGTCACGCGACTTAAAGGCATCACCATTCACCGTGCCGATTGTGCAAACGTCATCCGCATGACCGCGACCGAGCCGCGCCGCATCATCGAGGCTGATTGGGGCGACGCCGCGCAGAACGATTTGTTTAGCGTGCAAGTCGAAGTGATGGCCAGTGATCGGCAGGGCTTGCTGCGCGACATTTCGGATGTGCTGGCACGCGCGAAAATAAACGTCACGGCAGTCAATACGCTGACCCGCGATTTCATGGCGAAAATGAAGTTCACCGCTGAGGTGAAAACCATGGATCAACTCAAAATCGCGCTGGCGCAGGTGTCGCAAATAAAGGGTGTGCAGAACGCACGCCGAATTTAGTCAATGACTAAGTATTCAAGGAGAACAGTAGTGAAACGTAATTCAATCCAATGGCTAGCCGCCGCGCTCGCCTGCGCGTCGCTCGCCGCCCACGCGCAATACCCAAACAAGCCGATCAAAATGGTGGTGCCATTTCCAGCGGGCGGCACTACCGACATTTTGGCGCGCGCGGTTGCCGCCGATCTGCAGAAGACTTTGGGTCAGGCGGTCATTGTTGACAATAAGTCGGGGGCCGGCGGCAATATTGGCTCGGACTACGTGGCGAAGGCCGCGCCCGATGGCTACACCTTGCTTATGGGCACAGTGGGAACCCATGCCATCAACGTCTCTCTCTACCCAAAAATGCCTTACGACGCCGTAAAAGATTTTGTGCCGATCTCGCTGGTGGCGAGTGTGACCAATGTGTTGGTCGCTTCACCGGGATACCCGATTGCCAGCGTGAAAGACCTGATCGCCGCAGCGAAAAAAGCGCCCGATGTGGTCACGTTTGCGTCAAGCGGCAACGGCACATCGATTCACCTGTCGGGCGAATTGTTCAAGCAGTTGGCCGGCGTGCAGATGACCCATGTACCGTACAAAGGATCAAGCACCGCATTGCCGGACGTGATGAGTGGTCAGGTCAACGTAATGTTCGACAACGCGCCGTCGGTGATGCAGCACATTCGCGGCGGCAAGCTGAAAGCAATCGCGGTGACTAGCAGCAAACGATCACCCGCCTTGCCAAACGTGCCGACGATCGCCGAAGCAGGCTTGCCCGGCTATGAAGCTAGCTCGTGGTTTGGGGTGTTTGCACCGGCTGGAACCCCGAAAGAAATCGTCGACAAACTGTCGCAAACGATTGCTAAAGCGGTGCAAACGGCTGAGTTCAAAGAGCGACTCGCCGCGCAAGGCGCTGACGGTGTCGGCAACACCTCCGAGCAGTTTGCGGCACACGTCAAAACCGAGATTGAGAAGTGGGCTAAGGTGGTGAAAGCGTCCGGCGCCAAGGTGGATTGACGCCAACACGACTGATACAGCTTTCAGGTATACACAGATTAATGTCATCCTGAGCGCGGCGAAGGATCCGACAGCAAAACCACACCTGCTTTTGCGCTGAAATATCCGTTCGCCCTGAGCGCAGCGAAGGGTCTGATGGCAAAGCCAGTAGTGGTTTGACACTTCATTCCGTCAAACCCTTCGCCAGGCTCAGGGCGAACGGTGACATGCAATCCACCACGTTCCACGAGCACTCTGCTTTTGCGCTGATATATCCGCTCGCCCAGAGCGCAGCGCAGGGTCCGAAAGCAAGGCCACACCTAACTTTGCGCCGAAACGTCCGTTCGCCCTGAGCGCAGCGAAGGGTCTGATAGCAAAGCCAGTAGTGGTTTGACACTTCATTCCGTCAAACCCTACGCCAGGCTCAGGGCGAACGGTGACGCGCAATCCACCACGCTCCACGAGCACCCTGCTTTTGCGCTGGAATATCCGCTCGCCCTGAGCGCAGCGCAGGGTCCGAAAGCAAGGCCACACCTATCTTTGCGCCGAAATGTCCGTTCGCCCTGAGCGCAGCGAAGGGTCTGATAGCAAAGCCAGTAGTGGTTTGACACTTCATTCCGTCAAACCCTCCGCCAGGCTCAGGGCGAACGGTGACATGCAATCCACCACGTTCCACGAGCACCCTGCTTTTGCGCTGATATATCCGCTCGCCCAGAGCGCAGCGCAGGGTCCGAAAGCAAGGCCACACCTAACTTTGCGCCGAAACGTCCGTTCGCCCTGAGCGCAGCGAAGGGTCTGATAGCAAAGCCAGTAGTGGTTTGACTCGTCATTCCGTCAAACCCTTCGCCAGGCTCAGGCCGAACGGTGACATGCAATCCACCACGTTCCACGAGCACCCTCAGACGGCAGCCAAGTGGGTAGGCGCCCCGTGCCCATCAAACCGTTGCCCCGAAAATATAGCGCTGTTACAAAAAAGCTGATGGTGCTGGCACGACTCAGTACGTCGCCCGACCGCCCGAAATATCAAACACGCCGGCGGTGGTGAACGAGCATTCCTCGCTTGATAACCACGCGATCATTGCCGCAATTTCTTCGACCAGCACAAAGCGATTCATCGGAATTTTCGACTTCATGTAGGCGATGTGTTCAGCCGACATCTGCGCAAACATTTCGGTTTGCGCGGCAGCGGGCGTGATGCAATTGCAGGCCACACCGGTGGTCGCTAACTCTTTTCCCAATGACTTGGTGAGCCCAATCAAACCGGCCTTGGCGGCGCTATACGCCGGTGCGTTCGGATTGCCTTCTTTGCCGGCAACGCTCGCAATATTGACGATGCGACCGTAGCCCGCTTTAATCATGTGTGGCACCACCGCGCGGCACACCAGGTACGGCGCAATCAAATCCACCTCAATCACCTTGCGGAAGTCTGCCGGCGTGTATTCCCACGTCTTCAGATTGGGCCCGGTGATGCCGGCACTATTGACCAGCACGTCAATGCGGCTGAACGCTTCCAGCGTGGTTTGCGTCGCAGCGGTGACCGCGCCTTCTTGCGTTAGATCGACGACGATGCCCAGCGTGTTGTGGCCAAGTTTGGTCGCGGCAGCCTGCGTGACTGTTGCATCAATGTCCCAAATCACCACGGTCGCGCCGCTCGCGATAAATCGCTCTGCCACCGCAAAGCCAATCCCGCGTGCGCCGCCTGTAATGACAGCTACGCGACCTTTTAAATCGATTGCATTCATGGTTTCTCCTGTTTAGCCGCCATTATGTGCGGGCACCATTGGGTCGTGAAGTTTGTCGGCGTTTTTACGGAAACACGCTTCGCTCGATTGCGACGATAACAACGATCAGTGCCACGGATAGAAGCTAAAGAAACAACGAGTAATTCGCATCTTCGTCATTCCGCCCCGGCCTTTGGTCTTCGTAGGGCGGGCACCCCGTGCCCACCCAGCGGTGACATGGCTTGCATTTTTACTTGGCGACGGTTTGGTGGGCACGGAATTTCCGGTTTACTTCTGCGCTGAAATATCCGCTCGCCCTGAGCGCAGCGAAGGGTCCGACTGCAACGCCTGTAGTGGTCGAACACTTCAGTCCGTCAAACCCTTCGACAGGCTCAGGGCGAACGGTGGCATGCAATGCGCCGCGTTCCACGAGCATTGATTGGTAGGGAAGCATGTATTCCGGCCTTCGCCGGAAAGACGAAGATGATCCTGCCAGCATTTCGTTGAGTGATCAAGCGCTGCGGTCAAAAGTTTTATTCTCGGGACGGTTTTCGCTCGATCGACAGCACTCACGGCTGCCGTTAACGGGTAAACCCTATAGTCAAGTAAAGCCGTCGTTAAATACAATGTTGTCATGCTGTCTGACAACTTTGTTTCCTCTCGAGAAGCGCCACACACCACCAATCCACCCGATACGGCGCTTAACACGCTCGCGCGCCCGCTGTCTCTGGCGGACGAAGCGCATCGCCAGATGTTGCTGCAACTGGAGATGAATCAGTGGCGTGCGGGGGACAAATTGCCGCCCGAAAAAGCGCTTGCCGCATCGCTCGGCGTATCGCGTCCGGTGATCCGCGAAGCGCTGGCGCGGCTCAAGGCCGACGGGCGGGTGGAGTCGCGCCAAGGTTCGGGTGCCTATGTGGCTGATCGCAACAAAATCGCTGCATTTCGCATTGCCGATTCGCGCGCGGCTAACGGCACCGGCAATCCGACCGCTTACGATTCCGATCAGGCGGACGCTGCCGAGCGCGACATGCTCGAGTTGCGCCAGATCGTCGAATCGGGGGCCGCCGAACTTGCCGCTATGCGCCGCAGCGAGACCGACATCGCAAACATTCGCGCCGCGGTGGCTCTGATGGACGCGGCATTGGCAAGCCGCATTGATGGCTCAGACGCCGATGATGCTTTTCATAATGCGATTGCAGCGGCCACCCACAACACACAGCTCAGCAAATTTGTTGAATTTTTAGGCGCGCAATTTTCAGCGTCGCGCAAAGTAATGTGGGACCACGTGGGCTACGGCGTGGGCGTCACTGAGGTCGGACATGCCGACCATCGCGCGATACTGGTGGCCATTGCCGATGGCGATGCGCTAGCGGCAAAACGCCTTGCGCATTCCCATGTGCGCCGCTCGATTGATCGTGTGCTTGAGCGCATTGACCAACGCGCCAACCTTATTGACCATCCGACACCGTATGCGCCAGATGCGCAGCAATCGAAAGCCCTCTGACCATGAAATCTGCCTCGTTTTTTGAAGCACTCGCTGCACTGTTGCCCGCCGAAAATTTGAAGATCGCGGAAGAGGACATGCGTCCTTACGAGTGTGATGGTTTGTCGATGTATCGCGCGTTGCCGAAGTGCGTCGCACTGCCAGCAAACGAGGCAGAGCTCGCCGCCGTCATGCAACTCTGCCATGCGCATCGGGTGCCCGTGGTGGCTCGCGGCGCAGGCACCGGCTTGTCAGGCGGCGCCACGCCAAGTCCGGACGCGCTGCTGCTGTCGACCGCGAAGATGATGCGCATACTCGACATTGATGCACTGGGCTGCACGGCGCGGGTGCAGCCGGGGGTGAGAAATCTCGCGATCAGCGAGGCGGTGTCGCAGTACGGTTTGTATTACGCACCCGATCCGTCGTCGCAAATCGCCTGCTCAATTGGTGGCAACGTTGCCGAAAATTCGGGCGGCGTGCATTGCCTAAAGTACGGGCTCACCATTCACAACATTCGTAAGTTACGCGTGGTGTTGATGACCGGCGAAATTGTGGAGCTGGGAACCGATGCGCTGGACGCGCCGGGTTACGACCTGCTGGCGTTAATGATCGGCTCAGAAGGCTTGTTGGGCATCGTCACCGAAGTCACCGTCAAACTCACGCCAAAACCACAGCTTGCGCAGGTTGCGATGGCGTCGTTTGCGAGTGTTGAAGCGGCAGGTGCTGCGGTGGGCTACATCATCGCGGCCGGCATCATCCCGGCCGGCCTAGAAATGATGGACAAGATCGCCACTGAGGCCGTGGAGGGCTTTGTTCATGCCGGCTACGATCTGGATGCCGCGGCAATTTTGCTGTGTGAAAGCGACGGCACGCCGGAAGAGGTCGCCGACGAAATGGCGCGTGTTTCGGAGGTGTTGCGTAACGCGGGTGCAACCGACATCAAGGTGTCGCAGAACGAAGCGGAACGCCTGCGCTACTGGAGCGGTCGCAAAAATGCATTCCCCGCAACGGGGCGAATTTCACCCGACTATTACTGCATGGATGGCACCATTCCACGCGCACAGTTGCCTCGCGTTTTGAATGTGATTGCGGTGTTGTCGGCCAAATACAACCTGCGCTGCGCCAACGTGTTTCATGCCGGCGACGGCAATTTGCATCCGCTGATCATGTTCGACGCCAACGTTCCGGGCGAGCTGGAACGAGCAGAGGAATTCGGCGCAGAGATTCTCGAGCTGTGCGTAGAAGTGGGTGGAACGATCACCGGCGAACACGGCGTAGGCATCGAGAAAATCAACCAAATGTGCGTGCAGTTTTCGCCGAAAGAGCTCACCCGGATGCATGAGATCAAACACGCATTTGACGAACACGGGCTGCTCAATCCCGGCAAAGCGGTGCCGACGCTGCACCGCTGCGCCGAGTTTGGCAAGATGCGAATTGGCCAAGGAAAACCGATGCCGTTTTCCGATTTGCCAAGGTTTTAAAGTTTTACCTCCCACGCGGCAGCGTGGACACAAACAGGATTAACTATGACACTAACTTTTGAGCGCCCCACAGAAACCGTCGTCTCGGCCACGGTTGAATCGCTACGCGCTACCTACGGCGAGCGCACCGTGACCACGCACGCGGTGCGCGAACAGCACAGCCACGGCGAGGGCATGCAGGACGCCGGCTTGCCTGATGTGGTGGTGTTCCCCGAAAGCAACGAAGAGATCGCCAGCATCCTGAAGCTTTGTAACCAGGCGCGAATCCCGGTGATCGCCTACGGCACCGGTACGTCGTTAGAGGGTCACCTGAAAGCGCTTTACGGCGGCGTGTGCCTTGATCTGTCGCGGATGGCGAAAGTGTTGGAGATCAATGCTGAAGATCTGGACTGCCGCGTCCAGGCCGGCGTCACGCGTGAGCAACTGAACCTAGACATTCGCCACACCGGACTGTTTTTTCCAATTGACCCGGGCGCGAACGCCAGCATCGGCGGCATGAGCGCCACCCGGGCCAGCGGAACCAACGCGGTGCGTTACGGAACAATGCGTGAAAACATTCTTGGCCTGACTGTGGTCACGCCCGATGGCCGCATTATTCGCACCGGTACCCGTGCGCGTAAATCGAGCGCAGGTTATGACCTCACACGCCTCTACATCGGCTCCGAAGGCACGCTCGGCATCATCACCGAAATCCAGCTTAAACTGTATGGTGTGCCAGAGCGCGTCAGCGCGGCGGTTTGCCAGTTTGACGATCTGCGTGAAGCGGTGAATGCGGTGATCACCGCGATGCAACTTGGCATTCCAATGGCGCGCATCGAGCTGCTCGATGAGGTGCAGATGAAGGCCAGCATCCAATACAGCAAGCTTGAAGGCTTCGAGCCAAGGCCCACGCTGTTCATGGAGTTTCACGGTACCGACGCCTACGTTGCCGAGCAGATCGAGCAGATGAAGTCGATCACCGCAGATTTCGGTGGCAGCGATTACCGATTTGCCGATAAGCAGGAAGACCGCACCAAGCTGTGGAAAGCGCGCCATGATGCCTATTGGGCGGGCATGAATTACATCCCCGGCAAGCAGGCTTTTTCAACCGACACTTGTGTGCCGATTTCGCGTCTTGCTGATAGCGTGATGGCGGCAAAAGCCGAGGTTGCCAAGAGCGGCCTAGTGTGCATGATCGTCGGCCATGTGGGTGACGGAAACTTTCACGTTCTGATCACCTTCGACCCCAACAGTTCCGACGAACGAAATCGCGCTGAACTCGCGGCTGACCGCATCGCTCACATCGCCATCGGCATGGGCGGCACCTGCACCGGCGAGCACGGCATTGGCATCCACAAGCTCGAGGTGTTGAAGGTTGAGCACGGTGAAGGCGTGGACGTAATGCGCACCATCAAACAGGCGCTCGACCCGCACAACATTATGAATCCGGGAAAAACTATTCCGATGCAATAACCTGCGACGCAGTTTCGTACAGTAGGGGGGTGGGCGCCCCGTGCCCACCGTACGGGCTACCCCGCAAATTTCTCAAACGTAAAAAGCGCGGAGCTTGTAAAGTCGTCGCGCGATCAACCACACAGAACCGCTATGTCCTATACCCTCCTAATTGGTAACAAAAACTATTCCTCCTGGTCGTTGCGTCCGTGGCTTTTGCTGCACGCGTTTGGCGTTCCTTTCAGCGAAAAACGGTACGTGTTCGACACCCCCGAATTCGCAGCGGAAATTCAATCGCGCAAACTTTCACCGAACGGCAAAGTGCCGGTTTTGCTAGATGGCGAAATCGTGGTGTGGGATTCGCTCGCCATGTCTGAGTATCTTGCTGAGCGCCACCCAGCGATGTGGCCGGTGGACGCAACCGCTCGCGCTCACGCGCGCTGCGCCTGTGCCGAAATGCATTCCGGCTTTCAGGCGATGCGCAACTCGATGCCGATGAATGTGCGGCGCAGCTACCCGATAGCGACGCCGGACGCGGATGTGCAAAAAGACATTGATCGTTTGCAGGCGCTGTGGACTGAAGCACGTGGCAAATTTGGTGGCGACGGGCCATTTTTATATGGCAAGTTCAGCGTGGCAGATGCGTACTTCGCCCCCGTTGTATTCCGTTTCAATACGTATGCTGTAAAGACAACCCCGGTGGTCGCTGATTACGTTAAAGCTTTGCTTGCGCATCCATCGATGCAGCAATGGATTGCTGATTCAGCGGCAGAAAAAGAAGTCGTCGATCACGAAGAGCCTGAGCATATTCATGCGGCGAAGTGATGTTTTTGTTTCCTCGCCCGCGCTGCGGGAGAGAAGGTTTTGTGCCTCACGTCATATGAGCAAATAATGATCGAACACTGGCAATCCCAAATCAAAGCGGCAGCCGCAAAGGGTGCAAAACTTGCCATTCGCGGCAGCGGTAGCAAAGCGTTCTGTGGTCCCGTTGCGAATGGCGAGATTATTGACACCCGTGAACATGTTGGCATCGTCGAATACGAACCTAACGAGCTGGTCATAGTGGTGCGCTGCGGCACGCGCATCGCTGACGTTGAAAAAGCCATGGCCGACGCGGGCCAGATGCTTGCATTTGAGCCGCCCCATTTCGGCGAGCACGCAACCATTGGCGGCATGGTGGCCAGTGGTTTATCGGGCCCACGGCGTCCGTATGCCGGAGCGTTGCGCGATTTTGTGCTGGGCTGCAAAGTGCTCGACGGCAAGGGCGATCACTTGAGCTTTGGTGGCAAGGTGATGAAGAACGTGGCGGGCTTTGATGTGTCGCGCCTGCTGACTGGGTCGCAAGGTACATTGGGCGTCATCACGGAGGTTGCATTCAAGTGCCTGCCGGTGCCGAAGGCGCAGCAGACACGTGTGTTCGAGTTTGATGCGCAAACTGCGATCGAGCGCATGAATCGTTGGTACGGTGAGGCCAATCCGATCACCGCCACGACTTGGGTCGGTGGCAAGCTCTACGTTCGACTCGCGGGTGCAGCGCCGGCAGTGCAATCCGCCGCAGCAAATCTCGGCGGCGAAGCGCTGGCAATTGATGCCGACTGGTGGCGCAATTGGCGCGAACAGAAACATGAGTTTTTCGCTGGCGATCAACCGTTGATTCGGCTGGCATGCAAATCAACCGCCGCCTGGAGCGATCTAGCGAGCAACGCTGAGCAACAAGCCATTGACTGGGGCGGAGCGCAACGCTGGTTGCGCGCTAGCGCCGCCCAATTGCCTGCAGTACGAGCCTGGGCAAAAACGCAGGGTGGTCATGCCGGCATCTTTCGCGGTGCGAACTCCGAAGCTGAACGCTCAGAGCCGTTGCAAACAGCGCTCGCAGCGGTGCAGGCGAAAATCAAAGCTAGTTTCGACCCGTATCAGGTTTTTTCGTCTTTGTAGGCGTGGCGAAAGCCGCAAAACTGTTCACTAACAAAAAAGCGGCGTTCGCCGCCGCTACCGTCAAGCACAACGCATGCAAACTAATCTCGCCGACTTTATCAAGGACACGCCCGAAGGCATTGAGGCTGACGCCATTCTGCGCTCGTGCGTACATTGCGGGTTTTGTACTGCGACCTGCCCGACTTATCAAATTCTGGGCGATGAGCTTGATGGTCCGCGTGGGCGCATCTACCTAATTAAGCAGGTGCTCGAAGGCGCCGCGCCGACGGTCAAAACACAACAGCATCTGGATCGTTGTCTGACCTGCCGCAGCTGCGAAAGCACCTGTCCGAGTGGCGTTGAATATGGTCGCCTGGTTGACATTGGTCGCTCAGTGGTCGAGAAAAAAGTAGGCCGAACCGCGGGTGAATTGTTCAAGCGGCGCGCGCTGCGCAAAGGGCTGCTCAGCAAAAAAACGTTTGCTGCCGCGATCGCGCTCGGACGTGCAGTAAGACCGGTGTTGCCAGCCTCGCTCAAGGCAAAAATTCAACCACGACGCGCGCCGGGTGCATGGCCGACCACGCAGCACGCGCGCACCATGTTGCTGCTCGACAACTGCGTGCAAGACGTGCTTGCGCCGTCAATTGATGCGGCGGCTGCGCGTGTTTTAGATGTGGCTGGCATCACGCTTCAGCGCGTTTCTGCCGGTGGCTGCTGCGGTGCACTGAGCCATCATTTGAATGCGCATGACGAAGCGGTGCAAAAAGTCCGGGCAAATATTGATGCTTGGTGGCCGCATGTTGAACGCGGTGCCGAAGCGATCGTGGTGACCGCGTCGGGATGTTCGGTAATGGTCAAGGACTACGGGCACTTCATGAAACACGATGTGGCCTACGCAACCAAAGCGGAAAAAATCGCAGCACTTGCGAAGGATGTGTCCGAGGTTATCGCTGCCGAATGGCTGGTGCTGAGAAGCAAAGTTAAAGCATCGAACGAAAAAATTGCCTACCACCCACCGTGCACGCTGCAACACGGCATGAAGCTCAAGGGCGGTGTCGAATTCTTGCTGAAGCAGATGGGATTTGCGCTGTCCCCCGTTTCCGACAGCCACCTCTGCTGCGGCTCAGCGGGCACCTATTCAGTGTTGCAACCCGAGATCGGCAATGAACTGAAATCGCGCAAACTGGCGTCACTGACTGCCGGTGCGCCAACGCAGATTGCCACCGCGAATATCGGCTGCATGACGCATCTGCAAAGCGGCACCAGCTTGCAAGTGCTGCACTGGATCGAGTTGCTCGACCAGCGTTTGAGATGATGGGTTGCTGGGGTGGTGTGTTGTGAGCCAATGTAATACCGCTGTGGAGGTAGTTCAACGTCAGTTAGACGCCTACAACGCGCGCGATATTGACGCTGTGATGGCCACCTATGCCGACGATGTTGAACACTTCGAGTTTCCTTCAACGCGGGTGGCAAGTAGTGCTGCAGAAGTGCGCGAGCGTTTGTTGCTGCGTTTGCAAGAACCGAACTTGCACGCCCGGTTGCTAGCGCGCACCGCGATGGGCGATCTGGTGATTGATCACGAGAGGGTGACGCGCGATTTTCCGGAAGGGCTTGGTACGGTTGAGCTGATTGCGATGTACGAAGTTCAGGGCGAAAAGATCGTGCGGGCTTGGTTTAAGTTTGGCGAGAAACGACTGGGCGCCTGACGGCTGTCGCGCTCTGTTTTGCTAAAGCTACTTGGCTTGCGCCTTGTCCAGCTCCGCCACCATCCGCGCAACGCGTTGTTCGATCTGCTCGGTCGATAACCTCTCGCGCAAGCGCTCAACCATCAGCGGAAACGAAAACGGCGTCGGTCGGTCACACTTCATCAAAAGCGCTTTGCTGCCGCGGAGCCGCAGCAAAGCCGACGCCAGTCGCGACGCTTCAAGTTGTCGTTCCATCACTTCTCGCACCGCCTGTTTGAGCAGCAGATTGTCGCTGTCGTAGGTGGTGAAAACCTCGAACAGCAGGCCGCTCGATGCCTGTAATTGCCTGCTTGATTTGTTCTGTCCTGGGTAACCTTGATCAATCAGTCCGGCGACGCGGGCGATTTCGCGAAACTGTCGTTTGCCGAGTTCGGCGGCGTTGAGTCCGGCAAGAATGTCTGCTTCCACATGACGCGAATCAAGCAATTCGCGCAACTCCTTTGCGCTGAGCGTCACCTCAGTGGGCGACAACAACTCAAAACCATAATCGTTGATCGCAATGGAGAATGTTTTGCCCAATTCTGGATGTGCTTTTGCGATGCGATAGCTGAACAGCGTGGCCAAGCCCAGATGAACCAAGCGCCCCTCAAACGGAAAGAAAAACAGGTGCCAGCCTTCGTTGGTTTTGAGCGACTCGACCAGCCATTCCTTCTGGTCAGGCAGGGCCGAGAGCTGCGACTGCAACGCAAAAATGGGTGCGCACAGCTGCATTTCCGGCGTCGAATAAATCTCGTGTTTTGCCTCAGCAATCAGGTCGCGCGTGGCGCCTGCAAGCTGCGTGGATAACGGCATTTTTCCGCCCGCCCAACGGGGTACCAAATTTTTGCGTTTCGTGGCGCGCCGCACATACGCCGTCATCTCGCGAACGCGAATAAATTCGACCACCCGTCCGGCAAAAATAAATGCGTCACCCGGATTGAGCCGCGCAATGAAATCTTCTTCAACCTGCCCAAGCCGCGCGCCACCGAGGAACTGCACCGTGATCGATGCCTCCGACACGATGGTGCCGATGTTGGTTCGGTGGCGGGTGGCGATGCGGCGATCGGTCACCACGTAGCGCCCGGTGTCAGGATCAATCACCACCTTGTGAAAGTCGGGATACGCCTGAAGGGATGCGCCGCCACGCGTCACGAAATCGAGGCACCACTGCCATTCGGCACTGGTGAGTTGCAGGTAGCTAAAACAGGTCTCGACCTCAGCGCGCAATTCTTCGGCATCAAAGCCGCCCCCCAACGCGGCGCTCACCATGTGCTGCGTGAGCACATCGAGGGGGCGCCACTGCGTTTTGCCGAAGGCCGCACCGAGCGGCAGTCGGGATTCGATGTGCTTGGCAAGCGCTGCCTGTCGCGCCGCCGCCGCCTCGACCAGTTCCAGCGCATGGGTCGGCACCACGGTCACGCGGCTCTTCGCGCCGGGTTGATGGCCGCTGCGCCCGGCGCGTTGCAGCAGCCGCGCTACGCCCTTGGGCGAGCCAATTTGTAGCACCTGTTCGACCGGCCGAAAATCCACGCCCAAATCAAGCGAACTGGTGCACACCACCGCATGCAGCAGGCCGCTGCGAATGCCTTCTTCAACATACTCGCGCGTCGCTTTGTCGAGCGAGCCATGGTGCAGGGCGATCACCCCCGCCCACTCCGGTTTTGCATTGAGCAGCGCTTGATACCAAAGCTCGGTTTGCGAGCGTGTGTTGGTGAAAACCAGTGTGCTTTTGCACTGCTCAATTTTTTTAATGACTTCGGGCAACAGCTTCAGGCCGAGATGTCCGCCCCACGGAAAACGCTCGATTGTTTCCGGCATCAGCGAATCAATCACGATATCTTTTTCGATCTCGGCACTTATCAGCACGCCGTCGCCCGCGAGCGAGGCACCGGGCCCGATCAACACGCGCATCGCCTCATCAAGATTGCCCAGCGTTGCGCTCATGCCCCAGGTTTGCAGCTTCTGTTTGCCTCGGCTCGCGGCGCCACGCAAACGCGTCAGCGTGAGCTCCAGCAGCGTGCCGCGCTTCGACGACATGAGTTCGTGCCACTCATCCACCACCACGCAGCGCAGGCTCGCCAGTCGTTCTCGCCAGTCTGCTTTGGTCAGCATCAACGCCAGCGATTCGGGTGTGGTCACCAGTACGGTGGGTAAGCGTCGATCCTGTTTGGCGCGCTCACTGCTCGACACGTCGCCGGTGCGTAAACCCACCGTCCAGGTCGGCTGCATGACGGCGGCGGCGTCTTTCAAACTTAACGTGGTGTCGGCGGCGAGCGCTTTCAGCGGCGTGATCCAGAGCACGGTAATCGGCGGCGCAAGCTTGTCGGTTCCAACGGGCCCCAGCGCGCAGGGTCCACAGAATGCCGCGTATGTTTTGCCGAAGCCGGTAGGGGCGTGAATGAGGCCACTTTTGCCCGCAGCAAAAGCTGCCCATGCGTCGCGCTGAAACTGAAACGCCTTCCAGCCTCGGTCGGCAAAGAAATGCTTGATGACCGTCAGTGAACGTTTGTCCGCGTGCTTCATTGCCAAACTCATCGACAAAGTATATACGGTGTATACAATGCGATATTGCTGATAAAAATCATCGACAACACTATGCAAACCAAAGCCTTCAAAAGTGGCAACTCGCTAGCTGTGCGTATCCCCAAAGGCCTCGCTATTTTCGAGCCGTCGCAGGACGTAATTATTGAGCGCAAGGGCGACACGTTGGTGTTGCGTGCGGCCGAGCGCAAGAGCCTGGTGGACTTGCCCGACATCTTTGCGCAGTTTCCCAAAACGTTCATGGCTGAAGGGCGCTTGCCGCAAGATCAGGATGAGCGCGACTGGGGTGATTGGAATGTCGCGCCGTCGCCCGCGGTGCATGAGTCGTCGCCCGCGGTGCATGAGTCGACGCACGCGGTGCATGAGTCGACGCACGCGGTGCATGAGTCGACGCACGCGGTGCATGAGTCGACGCCAGGCCAGAGTGTGCCCGGGTCAAGCGAGATCGCGTCGTCTAACGCACGGAAAAACATGCCGGCCAGCGTCAAACGCGTGCGTCGCTGATGCACTATTTGCTGGACACCAATATTTGCATTTATCTGAGTCGCGGTGCGCATTCGTCGGTGATACGCAAATTCGCCACGCTGTCGCGCGGCGACGCAGCTATATCAAGCCTGACGCTCGCAGAATTAACCGTCGGTCTTGAACTCGCCGGCGTGGCAGCGGCGCGGGAATCCTATCTTCTCGGCGCAGTGCTTGAGCGCGCCCCCTCACTACCATTTGACGACTCCGCAGCGCGTTGCTACGCACGTTTGACTGCACGACTACCCTCACCCGACCGTCGCCGCAACGTAATCGACCGCATGATCGCCGCGCACGCCATCTCGCTCGACGTTACGTTAGTGACGAACAACGAGCGTGATTTCGTTGCGTATTCCGAGGCGGGTGGATTGCGGGTGGAGAACTGGGTCGCGGCGTAAGCGGTTGGCAATCATTGGCAATGCACCCACTTATCCGTACGAACGAGCCGCGAAGTCCGATGCTATTGCCCCAAAGGTCTCTTCCCTGACACGTGCGTTGCGGACGTGAATCATTACCGCCGTAATCGGATTGTTGAAGCTCACGAGCTACACCGCCACTGGTGCCTTAATCGCTGCATGACTTTGATAATCCGCTATCTCAAAATCTTCAAACGCATAGTCAAAAATTGACGCTGGTTGACGTTTGATGACGAGGCGTGGTGGCGGCAGCGGCGTGCGGGAAAGCTGTGTGGCGACCTGCTCGATGTGGTTGTCGTAAATGTGGCAGTCGCCGCCGGTCCAGATGAAGTCGCCCACTTCAAGATCGCATTGCTGCGCGATCATGTGCGTAAGCAGCGCGTAGCTGGCGATGTTGAACGGTACGCCGAGGAACAGGTCGGCGCTGCGTTGGTAAAGTTGGCAGGACAGTTTGCCGCCTGCGACGTAAAACTGAAAAAACGCATGACAAGGCATCAGCGCCATTTTCGGTAAATCCGCCACGTTCCATGCGCTGACGATGATGCGCCGTGAATTTGGGTCGCGTTTGATGAGCTCAACGGCTTGCGCGATCTGGTCAATGCTGCCACCACCATCGGTTTCACGTTTTGGCCACGAGCGCCATTGCACGCCGTAAACCGGCCCAAGATCGCCGTCTTTTTCGGCCCATTCATTCCAGATGGTGACGCCGCGATCTTGTAACCATTTAGCGTTGCCGTCGCCGCGTAAAAACCACAGCAATTCGTAGGCGATGCTTTTCCAGTGAACTTTTTTGGTCGTCAACAGCGGAAAGCCGCGTGACAGGTCGAATCGCAGTTGCGCGCCGAACACCGAGCGGGTGCCCGTGCCGGTGCGGTCGCCCTTGACGGCACCAAGATCACTGACCTGTCGCAGCAGGTCGAGATAAGGTTGCTCGAGCGCAGGGCTTGGCGAAATATCTGAAGAGAGTGGCGAGACGTTCATCGCCGGATTTTAAGGAAACGCGGATTTATTTACCATCTTCGTCATTCCGGCGTAGGCCGGAATCCATGCGTCCTTACCAATCAATAGGTTGCATTGGGCGTGGGGCCCGGCCTTCGCCGGGGAGACGAATAAATCATTGCATGTCGCATGATCCTTCGTTATTACTCAGGATGACGAGCTGATAAATCCGTATTTTCTTAGGTCAAACCAATCGCTACGATCTCACGATAATTCGGCATGGCGTTCAACTGCGCATACCAGCGATCTACGTTTTTCATCGGCACGCGGTGCTGCTCTAGCCCAGCTTTGGCTAGCGGCATTTCAAACCAAGTGTAGGCAAGGATCGCCGCAGGAATATCGCCCACGGTGAAATCGTCGCCGGTGAGCCATTGGGTTTTGCCCAGTTGCCGGTCGATGATGGTCCAGTTTTGCGCGGCTTTTGGAATATTGGCCGAAAGCATTTTCATGTCCCATTGTTCTTGCGGAACTCGTACCAACTGCATGAACGCCGGGCCGATGGGCGGGCCCAAGGTGGTGAGTTGCCAGTCCATCCAGCGGTCTGCCGAGGCGCGCAGTTGCGGGTTTTCCGGCCAGAAGGGCGCCTTTGGATGCTTAGCGCAAAGGTAGCGCATGATCGCGTTCGATTCCCACAAAATAAAGCCGTCGTCATCGAGCACCGGAATGATTCCGTTGGGATTTTTCTCGCGGAATTCGTCGGTGGTGGTGATGCCAAAATGCAGCCCGGCGTCAATGCGCTCATAGGGGATGCCCAATTCAGCACAGACCCACATCACTTTTTTGACGTTGGATGAATTTTTGCGGCCCCAGAGTTTCAGCATTACATTGGCTTTCGAAGAGATTTTGCGCAGGCAGGCAAAGCGCTGCATGCGCTAAGGTCAGGTTGGTAAAGCTTGAATCGTAATAGGTATTCCGCCATGAGCCGCGGATTTGTTCTGATCCTGCCCGTCGCCAGCGCGCTGCTCGCTAGGTGCAGATTCAAGGGCTGCGCGAGCCGCGTTGGCCGCGAAAAACGCGCGGCGATGGCATGCGGCCCGAATCCGAAATATGGCATTCCCATCTAGGCGTGGGTTGGTCATTGAGAATCGAAGCGCAGGCTGCGCCTCTGACGCCAGAATGTTAAAGTCAGCATTCAGTTTTTCTGATTGTTTACCGCCATGAACGCACCCGTTTCCCCTTCTGTCCTCGCGAAGAAAGACGTCGCGAACCATTTCCACCCCTACACCAATCTGCGCGCGATTGAAAAAGATGCGCCTTTGATGATTGTTGAGGGTGATGGCATCGAGGTTATCGACGACGCTGGCAAGCGCTACATCGAGGGTATGGCGGGCTTATGGTGCGCCTCGCTCGGCTTCAGTGAAAAGCGTTTGGGCGAAGCGGCCAAGCGGCAAATGGACGTGTTGCCGTATTACCACTCGTTCTCGGGAAAAGCGCACAACGTTGTGGCCGAGGTTAGCGAAAAATTAATCTCGCTGGCGCCTACGCAAGCGCTGCGCGATGGCCGCGTAATTTTTGCCAATTCAGGTTCGGAGGCGAACGACACGGCGTTTAAGCTGGTGCACTATTACCACAACGCTATCGGCAAACCACTGAAGAAAAAGATCATTGCGCGGGCCAAGGGCTACCACGGTGTGACGGTCGCCAGCGCGTCACTGTCGGGCATTCCGACCATGCACCAGCACTTTGATTTGCCGATTGATGGCGTGCTTCGCGTGAGCTGCCCGCATCCATACCAATTCGCAAAAGATGGCGAATCGTCGGAGCAGTTTGCGACGCGGCTAGCGGATGAACTGGAAGCATTAATTTTGCGCGAAGGGCCGGACACCATTGGCGGGTTCATCGCTGAACCGGTGCAGGGCGCGGGCGGCGTGATCGTGCCGCCACCCACCTACTTTGCAAAGATCCAAGCGCTGCTGAAAAAGTACGAGATTTTATTTATTGCTGATGAGGTGATCACCGGCTTTGGTCGTACCGGCAACATGTTCGGCTCGGAGACGTATTCGCTCGAACCGGACATGCTTACCACGGCCAAAATGATCACGTCGGCCTACGTGCCGTTCTCGGCGCTGTATGTCAGCGGCAAAATTTATCAGGCGTGCGCTGACGCCAGCGCCACCGTCGGCGTGTTTGGTCATGGCTACACGTACTCGGGTCATCCGCTCGGCTGCGCGATTGCGTTGGAAACATTAAAGATCTATGAAGAGCGCGACATCGTCGGCCACGTCCGCAATGTGTCACCTGCGTTTCTGGCTGGGCTGCAAAAGTTTGCTGACCATCCGCTGGTGGCTGACGTGCGAGGCGTGGGGCTGATTGGCGCCGTTGAGCTGGCCGAAGATAAGCAAGCCCGTAAACCGTTCGATCCTAAACGAGGTGTTGGCGCATTCTTGGTGCGTCGCGCCCAGGAGCACGGGCTAATCCTTCGCGCGATGGCCGGCGACATGGTTGCATTTTGTCCACCGTTGATCATCACCGAGGTGCAAATTCACGAGCTATTAACGCGCTTCAGCAAAGCGCTGGACGACACCACAACCTGGTTGAAAGCAAGCTGATGGAACTCAAAATCACCCTCACGCCGACCGCGCAAAAGCTGATTCGCACCACCGAGTTCACGTTTTCGACTAACGCCGAACCCGGCATGTCCATGCCACAAGTGGGCGACATGCTGCGCATCACGATGGATGAGCCGCCGGTGTTTTTCAAGATCATTCAGCGGGCCTATGACTTCACCACTTCCCCCATTACGGTAACACTGGTGCTGGGCGCGCCCGACTGATCTGCCAGTGGCAGCCTTGGTCGCTGCCCGTCGGCGAATCGCTGCGGGAGGACGTATCGCGGCTTTGCGCGGTTGGTCGCAACTTTGGCCTTTGTTGAAGCTGGGTGGCAATAC
>JACMNN010000248.1 GCA_014378555.1 Burkholderiales bacterium
AGCGGGGGCTCGCTTTGCCATGCAGCGAGTTCGGCTTGCGCCGTTTGCAGCGCCTCCCTTCTGCCCCCTCCCCCTGGGGGGGAGGGTTGGGGAGAGGGACTCGGCTGAGCAACATCGTTGCGCTGCGGCGCACCCTCTCGCCTAAATCCACCTAACCCGGCGCAAAACTCCGCAACGCCCGACGCAATCATTACTTCCGCCTGATAAACGCGCCCCAACTCGGTCGGATCGCCGTGCACGTGAATAAGTTTTTGTTTAGGCACGGGTACGTCAAACAACGTGTAACCCGATGTCGTCATCTCGCCCAGACGGGCGCCGATACAGAGCACCACATCAGCGTTTTTTACCCGTGCTGCGAGCTTGGGATTGATGCCGATGCCGACATCCCCCGCGTAGTTCGGATGGCCGTTGTCCATGCAGTCCTGAAAGCGGAATGCGCAGCCGACCGGCAAATGATTCGCCTCAGCGAACTCGCGCAGTTGCCGCGCTGCGTCGCGCGTCCAGCCAAAGCCGCCGGCGATGACAAACGGCCGCTGGGCGCCTGCTAACAGTTCTGCCATACGCGCCATGTCGGCCGCCCCCGGGTGCGACTGTACGGCGCGGTACGGCTTCGCGTCGGCAACCTGGGCCAGCGCCGACAGCATGTCCTCCGGCAACGCCAACACCACTGGCCCCGGACGCCCGCTGGTCGCGACCTGAAACGCATGCGCCATGTACTCCGGCACGCGCGCGGCATCGTCAATTTGCGCCACCCATTTCGCCATCGGCCCGAACATGCGGCGATAGTCGAGCTCCTGAAACGCTTCTCGCTCTACGAAGTCATTGCCCACTTGGCCCACCAGCAAAATCATCGGCGACGAATCTTGATGCGCGGTGTGAACGCCGATGGCCGCATTGGTCGCGCCGGGACCGCGGGTAACCAAACATACGCCAGGTTTGCCGGTAAGTTTGGCGTACGCCTCGGCCATGAAGGCAGCACCACCCTCCTGCCGGCAAATCACAAATCGAAAATCGTTTCGGTGGCTATAAAGACCGTCAAGCACGCCGAGATAGCTTTCACCGGGCACGCCAAAAGCGGTGTCTACGCCGTGGGTAATCAGTGCATCAGCGACCAGATGGCCACCGGAACGGGAGGGGGGGGTAAGTGTCGTCATACGTGTAAGCTTATCTAAGAACTTGTCGTTGAATAACCCGTGATGCCTGACTTGCCCTTTTTGTGTCTTTGTTCGTTTCATTTTCCTGCAATAGCTGGCTATTACTGCGAACCGCCCGCTTTGAATGACAACAAAAATTGCCGCGTCATGTCGTTGCGCTTGTTCACGGACAGGCTTTAAATGAGCGGCACCCTCACCGCGCCCGACGCAAATTCAGCATTGGCGCTGCGGGCCGATGTCACAACGATCAGCGTGGTTGGTCTTGCACACGCCACCTCGCACTTCTTTCAACTTTTACTGCCGCCGCTGTTTCCGTGGCTGGCGACCGAGTTTTCGCTGTCGTTCGCCGAGCTGGGCACGCTGGCCAGCTTGTTCTATCTGGTGTCTGCATTTGGCCAGGCGGCTGCAGGTTTTCTGGTCGATCGTCTGGGGGCGCGCATTGTTATGTTTGGCGGATTGCTGCTGTTTGCGCTGGCCGCGATGATCGGCTCACAGGCCAATGGCTACGGCATGTTGGTGGCCACAGCGGTCATTTCTGGCATTGCCAATTCGCCGTTTCATCCAATCGACTACAGCATCATCAATCAGCGAATTTCCGCGGCGCGGATCGGTCACGCCTACAGCGCGCACGGATTAAGTGGCACCTTTGGCTATGCATCGGCAACGCTAGCAATGGTGCTGTTGGCGCAGCAGTTTGGCTGGCGTAATGCGCTTGCGTGTGCTGCCATATTTGCGCTGTGCGTATTGACGGTTGCAGTCATTTTTCGCGATGCAATTGACACCCGATCATTGGCTGGCAGCGCACAGAAGCCCTCGGCAAATGCGCCACCCGAATCGAGTTTGGCGTTTATGCGGCAACCCATCGTGTGGATGTGTTTCGCATTCTTTTTCGTCATCACGTTTAGCAATTCTGCGATCCAGAATTTTGCGACGCCTGCATTGCAAGCTTTTGCGGGATTGAAGCTTGCCGTGGCAGCTACTGCATTGACCGGTTATCTTGTCTGCAGCGCAATCGGCCAAGTGGCTGGCGGTTTCGCGATCAGTCGGCAATGGGCCGACCCAGAGCGAGTTGTCGCCTACGCGCTCTGCGGATCAGCGGCGCTGTTGATACTCGCTGCGACCGGGTTGGCAGGTGGCATCGCAACGTTGTTGCTGGTGATGCTGGCGGGGTTGGGCACCGGTGTCGCGGGGCCATCGCGTGATTTGTTGATCAAACGCGCCACGCCGGCAGGTGCCACCGGTCGCGTCTACGGCACGGTGTACTCCGGCTTGGACGCCGGGCTCGCGGTGTCGGCGCCAATATTTGGCTGGTTGATGGATCATGACTTGCCAAGCGCCATTTTTATCGGCGCTGCGCTGGCGATGTTGGTTGCCATGCTGATCGGATTGTTGGTCGGCCGTGCGGTCAACAACAGCCGAACGACGTAGCGCTTTGAACAATTCCTCTGGCGTTTTGCGCCAAGAACGCGCCTTCGTACTCGCTTTTCTGTTTGGCAACTTTGTGATCGGCACCGGCGTGATGCTGGTGCCGGGATTGCTGCTGGTTTTGTCGAACGATCTGGGCGCAACAGTGCCGCAAACCGCGCTGCTGATTACGATTGCCGCCATCGGCATGTGCATCGGATCTCCGGTGTTGGCCACGCTCACCTCGCGTATCGACCGGCGCACTTTACTCACCGGTTCGCTTGCGTTGTACGCAGTCGGGCACGCCCTGTGCGCACTTGCTCCGAACTTGACGATGCTCATTATTGTCCGCAGCGTGACCATGATGGGGGCCGCCGTGTTCACGCCGCAAGCCGCGGCCACGCTGAGTTTGCTGATTGCGCCCGAGCGCCGCGCCGCAGCCATCACCGGCGTATTTCTTGGCTGGTCAGTGGCCTCGGTGTTCGGCAGCCCTGCGGCGTCGTGGCTGGGCGCGCACATCGGTTGGCGCTGGACATTTTCGGCATTTTCTCTAGTGTGCGTGATGGGTGTGGTGTGGGTGTATCGGGTGGTGCCTAGCGGCTTGCACGGCGTGTCGTTGTCGCGCGATGCATGGCTGCGGGTGCTCAAGCATCCGGCGTTGATCGCGATTCTGTTGGTGACCGCAGCATCCGCATCCGGCCAGTTCACCACTTTTGCCTACATCGCGCCGTTCATTGGCTTTTTGCTTGATCCATCACCGAACACGCTGTCGCTGGCGCTGGTGATGTTTGGCGGTGCCGGCATCGCGGGCACCGTCTGGGCGACGCGCCGTATCGCCCACCGTGGCGCGTCGTCCAACGTGGCCATCTCGCTGATCTCGATGTGTCTGGGCATGGCCATCCTCGGCGCGTTTGGCTCATGGCTGATTGCCTTTATCGCCGGCACATTGGCGTGGGGCGCCGGCATTTTCGCCAACAACTCGTCGCAACAGGCGCGACTGGTTCTGGCCTCACCCGAACTGTCTGGCGCCAGCATCGCGCTCAACACCAGCATGATTTATCTCGGACAAGCGGTCGGCACCACCGTCGGCGGTGCCGTGATCGCAAGCGTCGGCTATCGCTGGCTACCGGTGGTGGGCGCGGTGGTGCTGGCCGGTGCGCTACTGCTGTCGTGGCGGGCGGACCGGCGACGACTGAGCGATTAAGCCCAGCGTAAGCTGCGATCATTCGCGTTGCCAACGCTAGGCAACTTTCGTCGCAACAAAACGCAACACCTCACGCGCCCTCGCCTCGCCCAGACGCGGGTTGCGTGGCAAAAATGCTACAGGTCGACTTTAGCCAAAAGGCGCGCTACGCCTAAGTAGGCAGACGCCCAAGTCAAAAAGCTTATGACTGGCGGCGAATGCATATGCAAACGAATTTGTTCAACAAAACAAATTTGTTGCGAACATCTGGTAGAACTCAGAAGGTTCAGACGCAACACGGCCACACGCCGCATCGCCGCTGAACGGATTCGTTGCTGACCGCACGACATTTGGGGCATTACGAAGGTCGTGCGCGCGTTCAACGAGGTCGATCCAAATAACAAAACTTCACGGCACGCATGTCTACACTCGATACCGCAGTTCTGTGGAGCGCCACCTCGCTCGCGTTTGACGAGAAAAAACTCGGGGCTGCTGGGCTCTCGGTTCGGCAACGAAAACTTCTTGCCCTGCTCAATCATCCCGCGTCCGTTTCGCAGCTCGCGCAGCGCATCGCGCTGCCGGACGACGAAGTGCAACTGGCGCTGCAGCGATTTGCCAAGTTGGGGCTGGCGCAATCCGACGCTCCAACCGCATTTAATCCGATGCAATTGAGAGACGGGCCGGCACATGCTGGCGTAGCTGAAAAGCCGTCGCGAATGCCGTTGGTCATTGGTATTGCCGTCGCGAGCCTCGCGCTAGTGGCGGCGTCTGCGTGGCTATTGCGTGGCGGCAGCGGCAAAACGTCACTTGAATCCGCCGTTGCCCGAGCCGCCCCCGTGTCGTCGCCCACGGCAACCGGACCGACCGACAGCGCAGACAGCAAACTTCCGCAATTTGCCGCCGCACCCACTGTCGCATCAGCCGTACCGCTCGCACCTCTGGCCCCAGCAATGGTGCCGCCAGGAACCGCCGCGGCCCGGGCAGCCCTAGCGGCCTCCGCAGCAGCCACCAACCTTGCTGCCGTAACGCCTGGCAAAACCACCGCTGCGGTAACGACACCCGGCCTGACGGAAGTACCAACACCAACGGCCACCGCCGCTACGGCAGCAGCGACACCCACAGCGCCGGCGACGACCGCAGCCGCAGCGGTCGCCGCTCCTGCCGTGGCAACCGTTGCGCCAGCCAGCACCCCGCCAGTTGCCGCAGTGTCACCTCCCTTACCAACGCCAAGCGCGACCCTAGCTGCAGCAACTGCCACGCCCGCAGCACGACCTGCGCCTGCGGTAGTGCGTGAAATCAAGTTGATCAATCGGGTTGAGCCCGGCTTTCCACGTGGCGTTGACGCAGAGCGCGGCACGGTGCGCGCAAGGCTGCAAGTAGACGCGCGAGGCAACGTCACCTCGGTTGAAATTGTTGAATCTAATCCGCCGCGCGTGTTTGATCGCACGGTGCGTGCTGCCTTGCAACAATGGCGCTACGAGCCCACCGGGGAAACGTTCACCACTGCGGCCGAAATCAGTTTTAACCGCTAAGCGTTCTGCCGCAGCTGCCCGTAAAGCGCGGAGCGCCGTCGCCCAAATGCGGCCACGGTTTCGGCCCAGTCTCGCCATGCAGCGGATCGTTGGCGTCGCATTCGGCCTTAGCGCCGAACAGCGTTAGCGACGCACGGACCGAAAATCCTGCACGCATGATCAGGCGCTAACGCCAAAAGCCGCGTCCCGGCGCCATTGCGTAGCGTATTCGCGTAAAATTTAGGCAATATGAATGAAATTAGTAACGCCATCGACTCCTCCCCGGCCTCCCCTGTTGCTGCGACCGTCGAATCCGCTGTGAATCCAGTCGGCGGCCCAGCCGCTGCCCATGCTGCGTCTGCCCCCGCCGTCGCTGCAGCGCCCGCAACCGCGGCGCCGGTCACCTTCGCCACGTTGAATCTCGCCGAGCCCATCCTGCGCGCCGTGACCGACTCCGGCTACACCACGCCGACGCCGATTCAGGCGCAGGCGATTCCGGTGGTACTCGCTGGGCTCGACGTCATGGGCGGTGCACAAACTGGCACTGGCAAAACGGCTGCGTTCACGCTGCCGATTCTGAACCGCATGTTGAAATATGCCAACAGTTCGCCATCCCCAGCACGGCACCCGATTCGTGCGCTGATGCTCGCGCCAACGCGTGAGCTCGCGATCCAGATCGAAGAAAGCGTTGAGACTTACGCCAAACACACCGGCCTGCGCTCGACAGTGGTGTTCGGCGGCGTCGACATGAAAGAGCAAAAAGCGGCGGTGCGCGCCGGCGTCGAAATTTTGGTCGCTACACCGGGCCGTTTGCTCGATCACATTGAGCAGAAAAACTTGAGCCTCAATCAGGTTGAAGTGCTGGTGCTCGACGAGGCCGACCGCATGCTCGACATGGGTTTTATTCCCGACATCGTGCGCATCATCGGCATGCTGCCGAAAGAGCGGCAAAGTTTGCTGTTTTCGGCAACGTTCTCAAACGAGATCAAGGCGTTGGCCGACCGCATGTTGAAGGCGCCGGTGTTAATCGAGGTCGCACGCCGCAATGAATCGGCCGCCAACGTGGCGCAGCAAATGTATCGGGTGCAGGGCGACGACAAGCGCCGCTTGCTCGGGCACATCGTCAACTCGCAAAACCTGACGCAAGTGCTGGTGTTTTGTCGCTCAAAAATGAACACCGCACGACTCGCCACAGCGTTGCAACGCGATGGTTTTTCCACCAGCGCGATTCACGGCGACAAGACGCAAGACGAACGCATGAAGGCGCTTGAGGGCTTCAAGAACGGCGAAATCCGCATTCTGGTCGCCACTGATGTCGCTGCACGCGGGCTCGATATTGATCAGCTGCCGATGGTTGTTAACTACGAGCTGCCGTTTGTGGCTGAAGACTACGTGCACCGCATTGGCCGCACCGGTCGCGCCGGTGCCAGTGGCACCGCGGTCTCATTTGTTTCGCCGGACGATGGCAAGCTACTCGCCGAAATCGAAAAGCTCATCAAACGCAAACTCGATGAGCAGCCGTCGCCTGACCTGTCCGGTTATGGCGACCGTTATGCACCGCGCAGCGCGGCGGATGCGCCGAGCAGCTCCCGCCCACCCAGAAACGACAACCCGCGTGCGCCACGCGGCGAAGGCTACGGCAGTGTGCGTCCGCCAATGACCGAGCCGAGGACAACCCACTACCAGGGTGGTCGCGATAAATCGCACTTCGACTTGAACCCCGATCAGCCCATCGCGACCAACGTGCGCGGCGCCCAAGGCGGTCGAAATGCACCGATAGGTCGTCGTGCAGCACCTGAAGTTTGCGTGCTGCTCAAATCGCCGCCACGCGCAACGCCGGTCGCCAAGGCCATTCAGGACGACAGCGCCGGATTGTCGGCGTAACGCCAGCGCGCTGATCGTCTGCACTTGCGGTGCGTGACAGCGTGACTGCTATGCGCAAATTTCCACTGAGTCCGCCTCGCCAAGGGCGGGCGACTCACTAAGCGTGTTCTCGGTGCTGTGCTGCAGTCACGTCAGCAAGCAGCACAACGTCTAGAAAAAACACCAGGGCGTGCCGGTCCAAAATACGTAATCTCGTTGCCGCCGCTGTCAAACGACGACAAAACTACGGCGATAATCATGCGCATGACTACCCCTAATACCTTCACCATTCGCCCCGCAACTTCAGCGGACGTCGTCGCTATTCATGCACTCATTCGCGATCTCGCGGTTTACGAAAAACTAGAGCATCTGATGGTGAGCACACCTGAAGATTTCAATCGTGAGCTGTTCGAACCGAACGCCCGCGTTGAATGCATCATGGCGATCGAGAACGAGGTTGCGGTGGGCTTCGCGCTGTTCTTCCACAATTTCTCTACCTTTCTCGGACGAAAGGGGCTGTATCTGGAAGACCTGTTCGTCAAGCCAGAATGTCGTGGCAAAGGCTACGGAAAGGCGTTGCTGATTCGCCTCGCGCAGATTGCGGTCGCGCGTAATTGCGGTCGCTTTGAGTGGAGCGTGCTGGACTGGAACACGCCTTCCATCGATTTCTATAAAGCAATGGGCGCAACGGTGATGCCAGAGTGGAACATTGTGCGCGCCGCAGGAGACGCGCTTACTGCTATGGCGACAATGAAGCCCTGACCCGCCGAGCAAAAACAACTACGCCCGCCGAGGAGGGCATCCGCGGCGGGCGTTTTTTTGAGCGGCTAGGCGCAGCTCAGCAAACTCAGATTACTTTGGCAACAATACTTTGTCGACGACGTGAATCACGCCATTTGACTGATACACGTCGGCGATAGTGACGTTAGCGGAACCGCCTTTTTCGTCAACGATGGCGATGCCAGCGCTCGATGCGGTAGCCGTGAGCGTGCCGCCAGAAACCGTTTTCAGAGTCGCTTTGCCCATGCCATCAGCAATGGCCTTCATCAACGACGAACCATCCATTTTTCCTGCAACAACGTGGTAGGTCAAAATCGTGGTGAGCTTGCCTTTGTTTTCAGGTTTGAGCAGCGTGTCAACGGTGCCGGCAGGCAGTGCGGCGAAGGCTGCGTTGGTAGGTGCGAACACGGTGAACGGGCCAGGGCCTTTAAGCGTCGCGACCAAACCAGCTGCTTTCACAGCGGCAACCAACGTGGTGTGATCTTTCGAGTTCACGGCGTTGTCGATGATGTCTTTGGTGGCATACATCGGAGCGCCGCCAACAGTCACCTGAGCGAAGGTCGGTGCGGCGATTGCCGAGATGGCCAGCGCAAGTGCCAGCGAGGCTAATTTGCTTTTCGTTTGCATGAGAGATCCTAAAAATTGAGTACGGGTAAAGCCGGAAATTGAAAATATTCCGCAGACTCCACTCAGTACGCAGCTACAGGCAAGTTTGGTTTTGTCTGTTTTATAGCAACGGCTTCGATTCCGTTGCGAGGCGCTCGCCTAGCACTGGCACGAGGTACTGCATCGCCGCTTGAAAGTTCATAGACGGACCAGAACACGCGCCAAAAACGTGTCGACTATTTGCCCGTATTGGCCACGAAATCGCGCGCCGACAACGTATAACGCGGTCCGTCGACGCTGAGCTTCGCCGGCGCACCCAACGGCAATGTCACCTTTGCCGGAACGTGGCCGAACGGAAATCCGGTCAAAACTGGGCACGGCGCAATCTCGCGCAACGTCTCGATCGCCTCCGTCATGCTGTACCCATAGCGCGAGTTTGCGCCGGGTTTGCAGTCGGTGAACTGGCCCAGAATAATGGCGCGCTGACGATCCAAAATGCCGGCATGTTTAAGCTGCCAGAACATGCGCTCAACCGCATAAGGCTCTTCGCCGATATCTTCGAGTACGAGAATTCCGTCTTCGATATTCGGCAGGTACGGCGTGCCAATGAGATGCGTCACTAAAGCGAGATTAGTGCCCCACAGCGTTCCGTTAATGGTGCCTGCGTGGTGTGCGATGTCGCTCACGCATTCGGGGTAAACGTAAGCCGTTTTTGCGGCTGCTAGCAGTCCCGTAAATTGCGTTTCGGTGAAATTCCGCGCTGCCAAATCGTCGGTTTGCGCAAACTCAGACGCGGCTAGCGGCCCGGCGAAAGTCACGTAATGTGCCTGAGCTAATGCGGCCATTGAGAACGCCGTAATGTCGCTGAATCCACAAAATACTTTGCCGCTCGCAGCGATGCGAGACCAGTCGATTCGGTGCAACAAACGCGACGCACCAAAGCCGCCGCGCGAGAAAAAAACCACGTCGGCATCGCCTGCCAAAACCTCATACAAAGCCGCGATGCGCTGCTCATCGGTGCCCGCAAAGTAGCGCCACTGTCGTGTGACGTGTTCGCCTGCGTCGACGGTGCAGCCAAGTGCCTGTAAGCGCGCAATGCCCGCCTGCAGGCGCTCCTCTTGCACCGCACCGGATAACGACACAATCGCAACTTTGCCCGGCCAAGCGGGCGATTTCGGCGGGGTAAATTTCACGATTTAATTTAGCCGAGACTGTTGCGTTGCGTCGTAACCTTGTCAAGCGTCGCGGCAAAACCCGCCAACCGCGCGCGCTCTTGTGCGACCACTGCAGGCGGCGCTTTGTCCGCAAACGCAGGGTTGTTGAGCTTGGCCTCAGCCTTGACCACTTCGCCACTGAGTCGGGCGATTTCTTTGTCGAGTCGTGCGCGCTCTTGCACCGGGTCAACTTTGACCTCCAGCATGAGCTTGAAGTCGCCGACCATCTGCACCGGCGCGTCGTTGCTAGGCAGTGTGTCGACGATACGCACTTCGGACAGCTTTCCAAGGGCTGCAATATAGGGCGTGAAATCCTGCAACGTTTGCCGGTCGCCGGTCATGATCAGCGGCACGCGCTCAGCCGGTGAAAGCTTCATTTCAGAGCGAAGAATGCGGCATGAGGTGACGATCTCTTTGAGCAGCGCCATCTTGTCATTGGCGTCAGCATCCACCCGGTCAGCACCGTACTTCGGAAACGGTTGCGTAGAAATCGAGGTCCCAGATTTGCCGGCAAGCGGCGCTACCTTCTGCCACAGCTCTTCACTGATGAACGGCATGATCGGATGCGCCAGGCGCAGCGTGGCTTCAAGCTCGCGAACGAGCACGCTGCGGGTGCCGCGTGCCGACGCTTTTGCGTGCGGAGCGTCGCCCAATTTTTCCGCCTCTGCAAGTTGCACCTTGGCGCATTCGAGGTACCAGTCGCAATATTCGTCCCACACAAATTCATAGAGCGCTTTGGCTGCGAAGTCAAAGCGATAGGTGTCGAAACCTTCAGCGATGTCGCGCTTGGCGATTTGCAGGCGGCCCAGTAACCATTTATCGACGAACGACAAATGGTTGCCTGCGTCATTGCCGATGCCGCAATCTTTGCCCTCCACATTCATCAGCACAAACCGTGTGGCGTTCCACAGCTTGTTGCAGAAGTTGCGATAGCCCTCGCAGCGACTTAAGTCGAAGTTGAGCGTCATCGACATCGTGCACAGTGACGCGTAGGTAAAGCGCACCGCGTCCGCACCGAACGCTGGAATGCCATTGGCAAAGTGTTTGCGAATGTATTTTTCGGCTTTTTCGCGATGACTGGCGAGCAGCAAACCGGTCGTAGATTTTGTCACCAGCGCTTCAAGTTCAATGCCGTCGATCAAATCAATCGGGTCAAGCACATTGCCCTTTGATTTGCTCATTTTGGTGCCCTCGGCGTCGCGCACCATCGCGTTGATGTAGACGTCTTTGAACGGCACTTTGTCGGTAAAGTGCAGCGTCATCATCACCATCCGCGCCACCCAGAAAAAGATGATGTCGTTACCCGTAACAAGCACGTTGCTCGGCAGGTAAACACTGTCTTTTTCGAAGCGCGCCTGATCGGGCCAGCCCAGCGTGGTGTGGCACACCAGCGCAGACGAGAACCACGTGTCGAGCACGTCGGCGTCGCGGGTCAGTGGTTTGCCACCGCTCTGCTTAAGTGCCTCTGCTTCGCTGCGCGCAACATAGATTTTTCCGTCGGCGTCGTACCACGCCGGGATCTGATGCCCCCACCACAACTGCCGCGAAATACACCAGTCGCGAATGTTGCCTAGCCAGTGGTTGTAGGTGCTGGTCCAGTGCTCAGGATAGAACTTCACGTCGCCGTTTTTGACCGCATCTAGCGCGCGTCCAGCCAAGCCGCCGGCGTGCTTGTCGGTAGGCTTGCTCATGGCAACAAACCATTGATCGGTCAGCATCGGCTCGATGGTCTGACCGGTACGCTCGCAGGTCGGCACCATGCTCTTATGCGGCACGGTTTTCTGCAAAAACTTTTGTTCTTCGAGGTCACGCAGCACCGCCTTGCGTGCCTCAAACCGATCTAGCCCCTGATACTGCTTTGGGCCGTTTTCGTTGATTTTCGCGTCTAGCGTGAAGATTGTGATCAGCGGCAGGTTGTGACGCAGTGCGCAGGCGTAGTCGTTGAAATCGTGGGCTCCGGTGATCTTGACGCAGCCGGAGCCAAAGGCGCGATCTACGAAGTCGTCGGCGATGATCGGAATTTTTCGATCACACAACGGCAGGTCAACAAACTTGCCGACCAGATGTTTATAGCGCTCGTCCTCCGGATGGACGGCCAACGCGCCGTCGGCAAGCATCGTTTCAGGACGAGTGGTGGCGATCTGCATACCGACGATCAAATTGCCTTCGTGGTCAAGCTGCGGGCCGTCAGAAAACGGGTACAGGATGTGCCACATGAACCCGGCGCGCTCGACCGATTCCACCTCAAGCTCGGACACCGCCGATTGCAGCACCGGATCCCAATTCACCAGCCGCTTGCCGCGATAAATCAGGCCCTGCTCAAACAGCGTGACAAAGGTTTCAACCACGCCGCTGGACATGTGCTCGTCCATCGTGAAATAGCCTTGATGCGCGCCACTCGCGTCGGCGTAATCCCAATTGGCGGACGCGCCAAGACGACGCATTTGCTGAGTGATGGTCGAGCCGGACTGCTCCTTCCACTGCCACACGCGCTTGTTAAATTCTTCGCGCCCGAGGTCATGCCGCGATTTGCCCTCGGCCTGTAATTGCCGCTCGACCACGATTTGCGTGGCGATTCCAGCATGATCCGTTCCGACCACCCAGTTGGTGTTGTCACCCTTCATGCGGTGATAGCGAATCAGCGAGTCCATCAGCGTCTGCTGAAACGCGTGGCCCATGTGCAGCGTGCCGGTCACGTTGGGCGGTGGCAGCTGAATGGTGTAGGCGGGCTTCGAGGCGTCACCGTTCGGGACGAAATTTCCGGCCTGCTCCCAGACCGGATACCACTTGCGCTCGACGTCTTTTGGCTCGAAGGATTTTGACAGTGAGTCCAGTGCGGACTGGGTCGGTGGAGTTGCGTCAGAGGACATGATGGAGCAGCCGCGTGAACGGTGTTTAATTCAAAAAGTTAGGCTTGATTGTACCGACTGACTTAATGGCTTTTTGTCGGAACGCCCATTCTTAATGGGTTTGTAGGGCAAATACGCTGCGAGTCGATATTCGACAAATATTGACGGAAACCCTTTTATAAGCGCCGTTTCAGCAAAAAGCTGATGTCGGAATTAAAGCGACCGACCGCTCAGTGGCGTGGGTCGGTCGGCTTTTGCTTCGACAACTGTTCGCGCAGCCGCGCAAACTCGGAATCCACCGCCTTCGACACTACTTCGCGCACGCGATTCGAGGTGTCTTCAGCGACCTGTTGCGCAATATCGCGAACGATGTCGGTGAGCACCGGCAACAGCGTATCTCGCACATGATCTTTAAGCGATCCGGACGCATAAATTTCAAGCTGTTGCATTACCTGGCTGTACACGTCGTGTTGCAACCCGTCGAGCTTAGTCAGCAACTGCGCGTTAAGTTGATCGCGCAGGTCGACCGCGTTGGACTCAATGCTCGGGACGGACGCCGTCGACACGCCAGCGCCAGCGGCAACGGCGTTACGCATGTCCGTAGGCTTCGCGCTGGTCGACTTAGGGGCCAGCAGTGGCTGTTGCGGCGGGACAGCGCGCGCGGGCCGCAAGCGCGAGGCAGTCGCGTCGTCCATACCGTTGGTCAGGCCGGTCGGTTCAATCTCGTCGATCACCAGATCGGTCAGTACCGGCAATTCCTCCGGTATGCGCTGTCGCATCAGGCGGTCAGCCTGAGCAAGAAGGTCTTTGGCGGTAGTCGAACTCATAGCCCGATTATGCGCGCAAAAAACCGCGACCCAATCACTTCATCACCGTGTGCGAAAGGGGGTAGCCGCGCGCCTTGTAAAACGCCCAGCGCGCACGTCCCGCCGCGGCCAACGTCGCCTCCTGCCCAACAATTTCAAACATTCGCTCAAAGCGCGCAAAAAACGCGGGCGGCTCAGCACTCAAATTGATCAGCACGTCGGCTGTGCCCTCATGCAACAACGAGTGATCCACAATCACCGGCGTGTCCGCCACATGCGGCGAGGTCATCGTCACGTGCGGCACAAATCCCTCGACCGGCTGCTCCCAAAGCAGCTTGTCCAGCGCCGCCGTAGTCGCCGCATCAGGCGTCACCACCCGCACCCGACGGCCCTGCGCATACGCCTTGCCAACCAGGCGCGCAGTGGCCGTGAGCGGGTTCGTCACGGCGGTGTAGAAGTTGATTTCAGTCATGACTTGCGTGGCGAGACGCTACTTGCTTTAATTACTCGCGCGCCATCACGTAATCAACCAGTGCTGCGACTGGGCGCCCAGAAGCCCCCTTCTCTTTGCCCGAACCTTTGTAGGCAACGCCGGCAATATCCAGATGCGCCCAGTCGTATTTTTTGGCGAAGCGCCACAGGAAACAGGCCGCTGTAATCGCGCCGCCTTCACGACCGGCAACGTTGGCCATGTCTGCAAAATTTGAGCTGAGCGCTTCCTGATAATCCTCTTCGAGCGGCATGCGCCAGAAGCGATCGTTCATCTTTTTGCCTGAGGCGATCAGGCTGTCGGCGAGTGCGTCGTTGTTCGAGAAGATGCCGGCGTTGTGACTGCCGAGCGCGACCACGCAGGCGCCGGTGAGCGTGGCAATGTCGATCACAGCACGTGGCTTGAAGCGCTCAGCGTAGGTCAACGCGTCACACAAAATCAGGCGACCTTCGGCGTCGGTATTGAGCACCTCGATGGTCTGGCCACTCATGCTGGTGAACACATCCCCCGGCTTGGTGGCTTTGCCGTTGATGTGGTTTTCGCAAGCGACGACCAGACCCACGATATTTTGCTTGGGCTTTAATTCCGCCACGGCTTTCATCACGCCAAACACGGTGCCAGCTCCGGACATATCCCACTTCATGTGGTCCATATCGGGCGCCGGTTTGATCGATACACCGCCAGTGTCAAAGGTTACGCCCTTGCCCACAAATACGGTAGGCGCTTCGCCTTTTTTGCCGCCCGCGTACTCAAACACAATAAAGCGTGGCGGCTCGTCGCTGCCGTTGGTGACCGACAGAAACGAACCCATGCCGAGTTTTTCAATCGCCTTGCGATCCATCACAGTGACCTTGAGGCCGTGCGATTTCACCAGCTTTTTGGCTTCTTCGCCAAGGCGAGTAGGTGTGCAGTGATTGGCGGGCAGGTTACCCAGATATTTAGTGAACTCCATGCCGTGAATGGTCGCAACCGACACTTTCAGTGCGGCCGGCGCAGCTTTAGCCGCGGCCGCCGGCATGCTGAAGCGCACCCGCTTCAGGCTAGGCTTTGCTTTGGCGCTGATGCCTTTAGTTTCGTCATAGCGATAGGTCGCGTCGGACACACCCATCACCATTTGCTGCATGGCGTCGACTGCGTTTTCACTCAACGGAAAAATGGTCAATTCAGCCAATTCGAGTTCAACGGCTGCGGCGGCAAGCGCGCGGCCGGTGGCGCGTGCATCTTTGGCGGCAAGCATGTTGGCTTCCCCCGCCCCGTACACGAGTACGCGGGTAGCGCTAATGCCCGGCAAATTAAACAGCGGCAACAATTTGCCGCAATTGCCGGAGAATGCTGCCGCTTTGAGCGCGGCTTTCAACGCGCCAAGGCTTGCTTTGTCCAGATCTTCTGCCGCAGACGACAGCCTTTGGTTTTCGTGAACGGCGACTGCGACGACATCCGTTTTGCTATTGAACGGTTGGTCAGCGCGAAGGGAAAAGTCGATCATGGGTGTTTCTCAATGATTGAATAGGTAAACTCTTCGATTATCGCTAAAGCCCGCACCGGGCGCCGCTTAGGTTCTCAGCCCATGATTTTTCGACGCGCCTTGCTGCGCGAGCTCACCATCAATGCGATTTTTGTTTTCGTGGTGCTGGTAGCGATTTTTGTTGCGCAAATTCTGGTCAAGTTGATTGGTGCTGCCTCGGCTGGATCGTTGCCGACCGAGGCGCTGATGCCGCTGGTCGGCTTTCGCATCATCACGCTGCTCGCGCCCCTGATTGTGATTTCGGCATTCGTAGCGATTTTGCTAACGCTGTCGCGTGCCTGGCGCGACAGCGAAATGGCGATCTGGATGAGCAGCGGACAAAGTCTACTGTCGTGGATTCGCCCGGTATTACTGTTTGCGCTGCCGATGTTTGCCGTCTCGATGGTGCTCTCGACCGTGCTCTCGCCCTGGGCCGAGCGACGAAGCGTGGAATACCGCCGCGTGCTGGAGGCGCGTGATGAGCTGTCGATCGTTGCGCCTGGAATTTTTCAGGAGCTGCGCAAAAAACGTCAGGTGTATTTCGTCGAAGGCGTGAACCTGATCGACGGCAAAATCAAGAACGTGTTTGTGTTCACCGATGATCCTGCCGGTCCGTCGCTGGTGCGCGCGGAGCAGGGTTTTCTGTATCAAGACAATAACGAAGATCGTTACGTGATTCTTGAAAACGGGCATCGCGTCAAACGCATCGCGGCGACCTCGGGCCCGAACGAATACGAGATTGCCAGCTTCGAGCGTTACGGCATTCGTATGACCAGTAATGAGATCAAGGACGATCCGCTGGAAGAGCGCGCAAAAGAAACCATGGCGTTATTAAAAGAGGCCACCCCTTCCGGGTTGGGCCAAGTTTTCTATCGCATCTCGGTGCCGCTCGCTGGCATTGCGCTGGCGCTGCTGGCGATTCCGCTGGCGTATGTCAACCCACGGTTGGGCCGCTCAATCAATCTCATCATTGCGATCTTACTGCTGATGATTACGTTAAACGTGATGAACATCATGCAGTCGCAAATTGACAAGCAGACCATCAGTCTGCCCATGGCGCTGGTGATTTTTCACGGAACGCTGGCGTTGATCGTATTCGCTATTTTCTATCGTCGCTATCGCGGCGTCGTGTTTGGTGTTCGCGCCAGCGCAGTATCGGCAGCTTCGCCGGATTCGGTAGTGTCACCATGAAAACGCTACGCAACTATCTCGCCAAAGAGGTGGCGCTATCAGGGCTGTTGGTGCTGGCCGCGCTGTTGATGCTGTGGGTGTTTTACGATTTATTGGCGGAATTGGGGTCGCTCAAAGCGCTAAACACCGCGCAGTTTTTGATCTTGGTTGCGGCGACCATCCCCGGACATCTCTACGAATTGTTGCCGGTTGCAGCCCTGATCGGCACGCTGTTTGCGCTCGCTCAGCTGGCAAGCAATAGCGAGTACGGCGTGATGCGCACCTCGGGCGTGTCGGTGCTGCAAGTGGCAGGCGTGTTGCTGAGCGTGAGCTTGGTGGCGGCCGGAATTGTCTTTGTGGTGGGCGAATATGTGGTGCCCCGCGCGGAACAGCTAATACTCCGCGTGCGTGCGTTTTCGGGCGCTCGGCCATTGGTGGCGCGCACCTTTGAGTCGGGCTTTTGGTTCAAAGACGGCAACACCTTCATCAACATCGGCAGCGTTTTGCCTGATGGCGCACTAAAAACGGTGCGTGTTTTTGAGTACGCCGACGGCACCAATCTCGCACGAACCATGATCGCTGACGGCGCGACGTTTCAAGCGGGGCAGCAGTGGAATTTGCAAAAGGTTACAGAGACCTCGTTTGCTGCGGATGCCAGCGTGACGGTACGGCAACTTGAGCAAAAGCCGTGGAATACCGTGCTCACACCCAACATGCTGTCGGTATTGCAAATCGCGCCGGAACGACTATCCATTACCGGGCTGTGGGAATACATCGCGCACTTGCGCAACAACCAACAGGACTCGCGCCGCTTCGAAGTGGCGTTGTGGGGTAAGTTTTTCTATCCACTCGCCACCTGCGTGCTGATGCTGTTGGCACTGCCATTTGCGCAGATTCAACAGCGCTCAGCGGGCATAGGCACGCGAATATTCGTCGGCATTTTGCTCGGCCTGGTGTTCATTGTGTGCAACCGGTTGTTTTCATACCTTGCGTTGCTGTACGAATGGCCGCCGTTTCTGGGTGCGATATTGCCTGGACTGATCTTTTTGTCGGCAGGGGCGGTGTTGCTTTATAGGCTGGAGCGGCGTTAGCGCGCGCTCACGTGCGAGGGGGCACAGCTGCAGTTGGGGCTCTTTAAAAACGTTATTCGTCAAAATTTCGAATAAAAAAATGGCACCCGAAGGTGCCATTTTTCGTAGCCAGAGAATTTACTCTGCGGCTGCCACTGCCATTGCTGGAACAGCAGGAACGATGTTCGCGTAACGACGATTTTTCTCGCCTTTGACGCCAAACAACACCGTGCCGGTGACCTTTGCAAATAGCGTGTGGTCCTTGCCCATACCGACGTTCAAGCCGGGATGAAACTCGGTACCGCGCTGACGCACGATGATGGTGCCTGCATTAATCAGTTCACCGCCGTAGGACTTGACGCCCAGACGCTTTGATTCTGAATCGCGACCGTTGCGGGTTGATCCGCCGCCTTTTTTATGTGCCATGGTGTCTGACTCCTACTATTTACGTACGCCGCCGACAAGCGCTTCGGTGAGCTTGTCGAATGCTGCCCAATCGCCCGAAGCTGCAAGCGCTGCTTGCTCGGCCCAGGTGTCTGGCTTGGCGAGGTTGAAATTGCTGCCACCGGCTTCAAGCACTTCTTGCACTTTGGCGACGGGAGCTTTGGCGAGCGCATCGAACGTGTCGATGCCAGCGGCTTTGAGCAGCTCAGCGATCTTCGGACCAACGCCCTCGATCAGCTCAAGATCATCGCTGCCGTCGCGTGCTTTACCGCGAACTTTGGCCGCTTTTTTAGCTGCGGCTGGTTTAGCTGAGGCTGGAGCACTCGTCACGCCTGCCGTGCCTGCTGCCGCGAGAACGACCGGAACGCTTACTGCAGGCGCATCGGCTTTCGCCAGTTCGGTGCCGTCGGCCCCGAAGATGACCGAAAAGAAAACTTCGGTGTAATTTTGGCGGTGACCGCCATGACGCTGGTAGTGCTTACGGCGACGCATCTTAAAGATGGTGACCTTATCGCCACGACCATGGGAAATAACTGTTGCATCGACTTTCGCCCCTGAAACCAGGGGTGCTCCAAACACCACATCCGCACCCGACCCGACGGCCAGAACTTCATTAAAGGTGATGGTTGAGCCGACGTCTGCAGGTATCTGTTCTACTTTTAATTTTTGGCCAGCAGAAACACGATACTGTTTTCCGCCGGTTTTTATGACCGCATACATTGATGACAAACCTTTGTTTTAGTTAACTTCTGCAACTCATTCAAGGCAAGCCTGAATAAGGTGAAGAGCCCGATAGTGTAACCGGCGCCAAGCTATCCATCAAGTCTCGCGGTCGTTTTACCGTCGCGTGTGCCGCAAATTTTCAGCAACTTTTTGCCTCATGATCCATTCCATAAAGGTTAGCGCTGGTAATTTCTAGTTATCGACTTTGCCAAAAATCGAACTTCAGCGCAATATAGGCAATACTTTTGCTAATAAGCTGTATCACGGTTTTGCGCCGACAGAACAATAATCGACGCTTGCTGCGGCGGCAATTTTTAACGACACCAACGTCGCTTCGTTCGCGGAGCGAAGCGCCGGTACAATTCTTTGATGTATGTTGAGCAACACGCCAGCCGTGGCCCCGTAGCCGCGCTCTCTAAAGACGCCGATGGCAGCACCGCAACCGCAGCGGTCGCCGTGCCATTAGCTGCGCGCCTGCAAGCGAGTCTCGCGGCGGAATTTGCGCTACTTGACCAGACATTGCGAACCTCACTTGACTCGGACGTGGTGCTGGTGCGCTCCATTGCCGAGTACATCGTCACCGGCGGCGGCAAACGTTTGCGCCCGCTGCTTGTGTTTCTGTCGGCACAGGCGCTGGGCGCAGACACCAAGTCAGCATTAGTTGTAGATCTTGCCGCCACAGTGGAATTGATCCACACCGCCACCCTGCTGCATGACGACGTGGTTGACGAATCTGCACTACGACGGGGGCGGCCCACAGCAAACGCCGAGTTTGGCAATGCGGCCAGCGTTTTGGTGGGCGATTTTTTATACAGCCGCGCGTTTCAGGTGATGGTTGGCACCGGCCAGATGCGGGTGCTGGCGCTGTTGTCTGAAGCGACCAATCGCATCGCTGAGGGCGAGGTCATGCAGCTGATGGCGCTGGGCAACCTCGACTTGACTGAAACCGATTACATGCGCGTGATCGAGGCCAAAACGGCGAAGCTTTTTGAAGCCGCCGGTGCGCTCGGGGCGATTGCGGCGAGTGCGCCCGCCGCGACCGAACGCGCGCTGGCGGAATACGCGAGGCGACTCGGCGTGGCGTTTCAAATTGCCGACGATGTGCTCGACTACCGCGGCGACGTCAACACGCTAGGCAAGAGCCTGGGCGACGATTTAGCCGAAGGAAAGCTGACGTTACCGATTATCCTCACCTTGCAACGCGGCAGCGAATCCGGCAAGGCGCTGCTGCGCTCGGTGCTGGCCAAGCCGCACGCCGTTTTACCCGGTCAGTTTCTTGAGGTGATGGCAGCACTTGAAGAGTGCGGCGCGCTTGATGAGAGTCTTGCGCGAGCCGAAGGCGAAGCAGATGCCGCCGCCGCAGAAATCGCGTTTTTGCCCGAAAGCAACGCTAAGCTTTGGATGTTGGAATTGTGTGCCTATGCGGTCAGGCGCTCCGCCTGACGCGGCTAAATCAACTGCTGCTCAAGTTGATGCAAAACGCGGTAGCAAGGCAACACTTTCGCCACGCTGGCATTCGGCTCTCGGCCTTCTGCAATCGCCGCAAAAAATTCGCGATCTTGTAGCTCGATTCCGTTCATCGAAACCGCGACCTGGCTCACGTCGATCTTTTCTTCTTTGCCATTAACCAAATCGTCGTAGCGCGCGATGTAGGTGTCGCTGTCACCGATGTAGCGAAAAACGGTGCCGAGCGGGCCATTGTTGTTGAAGCTCAAACTCAAGGTGCAGATCGCGCCATTCGCAGCTTTAAGCTGAATCGACATGTCCATGGCAATGCCCAGCGCGGGATGAATGGGCCCTTGGATAGCGTTCGCCGTCACGATGTCAGCGCCCGTTTGATAGGCAAATAAATCGACCGTGTGCGCAGCGTGATGCCACAGCAGGTGGTCAGTCCAGCTCCGCGCCTGGCCCAGTGCATTCATATTGGTGCGACGGAAAAAATAGGTCTGCACATCCATCTGCTGCAGGTTGAACTCGCCGGCCTTAATTTTGTTGTGAACAAATTGATGGCTCGGATTAAAGCGACGCGTGTGACCACACATCGCCACCAGCCCGCTCTGCTTGGCCAGCGCCACAACCGCCTCAGCACCCGCGAGCGAGTCAGCCAATGGAATCTCCACCTGAACATGCTTGCCGGCCTTGATGCAGGCAATGCTTTGCTCAGCGTGCATCTGCGTAGGCGTACACAGAATTACCGCGTCAACCTCTTTCAGCGCGAGACTTTCGGCGAGGTCGGTGGTGACGTGCTTGATGCCGTATTTCGCGGCGGTGGCTTTGGTCTTGTCGAGATCACGGCTGATTAAAGACACCACCTCAACGCCGTCAATTAATTTGATCGCGTCGAGATGCTTGATGCCGAATGCGCCGGCACCGGCGAGCGCAACTTTGATATTTTTCATACTAAGTATTTTCCAGAATGAGATGGCCCACCGCCGTATTTGACGCAGGGACATGATAGAAACGGTGCCGCACTTTTGGCGGCTGATCGCTCATGGCACCCCGCGCAATAAGCCACATCACCAGCTCGATACCCTCTGAGCCTGCTTCGCGAACGTAATCGATATGCGGCCTGCCAGCAAGCTCGGCCGGGTCAGCGATCAGTTGGTCCAAAAACGCGTTGTCCCACTCGCGGTTGATCAAACCCGCGCGTGGCCCCTGCAATTGATGGCTCATGCCACCGGTGCCCCAGATATGCACATTCAACGGCTGGTCGTAGGACTCAACCGCTCTGGCAATCGCCTTGCCAAGGTTGTAGCAACGACGGCCGGAGGGCACCGGGTACTGCACGACGTTCACAGCAAACGGAATGACCGGGCACGGCCATTCAAACTTGTCGGCCGCGGGTTGTCCGCACATCAGTGACAACGGCACGGTCAGGCCATGATCGACGTCCATTTTGTTGACGATGGTGAGGTCAAAGTCGTCTTGAATCACCGACTGTGCAATGTGCGACGCTAGATCAGGATGACCTTTAACCACCGGCACCGGACGCGGGCCCCAGCCCTCATCAGCCGGCTTAAATTGGTCGGCGCAGGCGATGGCGAAGGTCGGGATCATCTCCTGACTGAACGCCGTCGCGTGGTCGTTAAACACCAAAAAAATAACGTCGGGCGGGTTGTCTTTCATCCACTGTTTGGAAAATTCGTAACCTGCGAATAGCGGCTGCCAGTAGGGCTCTGCGGTTTTGCCTAAGTCGATTGCCGCGCCAATCGCGGGTACGTGCGAGGTGAAAACACTGGCGGTAATTTTTGCCATGACTACAGCCGTCCATTCGCGGTAGAGGTTCCCTGCGGCTGATGCTGGGCCTGCGCCGTGCCGTCTTCGCCGACGAAACGATTGCCTGCAATGGAGCGCCCGCCTGCAATCATCATGTTGCGGTATTCCTCCTCGGTCATGCCCGTCATGCTGCCCGCCATTTGCTGAAAATTTTTGCCATGGGTGGCGCCGAGTTTGGCGAGAAAGTAGATATTTCCACCCAGCGAAATACACCAGTTGAGATTGCGCGCAAGCACTGCCTGCTTCTGCTCTTCGGTCATCGGAAAGTCATCGAGATAGGCGCGCTCGTTTGCCTTGAATCGCTCGCGATTATCGTGGGTCATCAGTGACATGCAAAACTGATTAAGTTGAAAGCCTTTGCGCGATTGCTCGGCATCAAAAATGGTGGTTCCCGGCACATCGAGATACGGTTTATCGAGCGACATCTATTGCTCCTCCGGCCAATACAACCGCATCGGGTTGTCGACCAGCAGCTTGCGTTGCAATTCGGGTGTGGTCGCAATGTGCGGAATGAAATCCACCAGCAACCCGTCGTCCGGCATGTGATCTTTTAAATTGGGATGCGGCCAGTCGGTGCCCCACAGCACGCGATCCGGAAAGGATTCGACGATGCGTTTAGCGAATGGGATCACGTCAACATACGCATGCTGCTGGCCATTCAGCGCCTTCGGCCCGGTCACCGATAGTCGCTCGGGGCAACTCACCTTCGACCAGACATTTTTATGCTCGCGCATAAATTTTTCAAACAACGCGAACTCCGCGCTGTCCACACCCTTGCCTACATCCGGGCGACCCATGTGATCCACCACCACGGTCGTCGGCAACGAGGTGAAAAAGTCCCACAGTTCAGGCAAATCAACCGCCTCGAAATAAATGACGACATGCCAGCCCAGCGGTGCAACGCGCTTGGCGATTTCTAGCAGCTCATCTTTCGGCGTGAAATCCACCAGACGTTTCACAAAATTGAAGCGAACACCACGCACGCCCGCTGCATGCATCACGTGCAACTCGGCATCAGTAACGCTGCGCTTGACGGTGGCCACACCACGCGCCTTACCGTTGCTGCTCAGCAGTGCATCCAACATCGCAGCGTTGTCTGCACCGTGACAGGTGGCTTGCACCACTACGTTTCTCGCAAAACCGAGGTGATCGCGCAGCGCATACAACTCAAGCTTGGTCGCATCACAGGGGGTGTATTTGCGCTCGGGTGCGAACGGAAATTGGTCGCCCGGCCCAAACACGTGGCAGTGCGCATCGACCGCGCCTGCCGGCACTTTAAATGTGGGCTTCGCCGGGCCGGAATACCAGTCCAGCCAGCCGGGTGATTTTTCAAAGTTCATATCGAGTCTCAGTGGGGTGAAATCGCGCCACGCGCTTCAATCAGGTTTAATCTGGGCTTCACGCACCAGCTTTTCGTAGCGCGCCCGCTCCGAGCGAATCAGCGCAGCAAATTGTTCTGCAGTGCCCGGCGTCACCTCGCCACCCACCGACGTCATTCGTTCTTTCACTTCGGCCGATTGCAGCGCCTTCTGCACTTCTGCGTGAAGCTTGGTAACTACAGGTTTGGGTGTCGCTGCGGGCGCCACGAATCCGTACCAGACTGACGCCTCGAAGCCCGGAAAGCCCGACTCGGCAATGGTCGGCACATCGGGCAACATTGCCGAACGCGCAGTGCTCATCACGGCCAGCACTTTAAGTTTGCCGCTTTTTACGTGCGGCAACACTTCCAGCGCGTTCACTGCCACCAGTGGCAACTGACCACCCAGCACATCGGTGATGGCCGCTGCGCCGCCCTTATACGGCACATGCGACAGCTTGATGCCCGCTGCGCGCGCGAACAATTCGACGGCTAGATGTGGCGTTGATCCGTTACCGGGTGTGGCGAAATTCACAAACCCTGGCTTCGCTTTTGCCATTTCGATCAGTTTGGCTAAATTAGCCACGCCACTCTGCGCGTTAGTCGCAATCACCACCGGCACGCGCCCCACCAGCGAGACGGGCACTAAATCACGTTCAGCATCGAAAGGCGCAGGTTGGTAGAGCGCCATGTTGGCAGCCAACGCATTGGCCGCCAGCAATATCGTGTATCCGTCCGGCGCGGCATCAATCACCGAGCGCACAGCGATATTGGTGCCGGCACCGGGTTTGTTTTCGACGATAACCGCCTGCCCCAAACTACCCGCCATGCTTTGGCCCACCGTGCGCGCCACAATGTCCACCGCACCGCCGGCAGGATAGCCGACCACCACCTTAATGGGTTTGCTGGGAAATGTTTGCGCCGCGGCTAACAACGGAAGTGCACATGCAATTACTCCGAGACAACGCGTCAAGATTTGTCGATTGGAGCGAGGAGGAATTTGCTTAGACATCAAGGGGCATTTCTACAAAGGTTGCGATCGCTATTCGGTTTTAACTAAACCGCGTAGGCCTGTTTTTTTGACGATGGATTGCAGCAGTCCGTTTGCCTTTACCTGCTCCGCGAACGCGCGAAGCGTGGTCATCCCGCGCTCTCGTCCTTTGGGAATGGCGATCGCCATATTCTCAACGCCCCAACGACCATCGAGAATGCGCGTTGCGGGCAATTGATCGGCAAATTCGGACAGCACTGCCTTGTTGGTTGCAAAGGCGTCGAGCTTGCCTTGAGCCAGCATTTCTCGTGCCGCTTTTAATGAGGGAGCGGCAACGATGGTGGCGCGCTTGAATTGTCGCGATAGCGTGCCTTGTGACGAACTGCCTTCGCTGACGCCAATGCGATTGCCGGTTTGATCGACATCGGCAAGCGTTGTAATTTTTGATCCGGCAAGTACGATGTATCCCAGTTCAAGCTGCAACATCGGCGCCGTGAAGTCCACATCACTTGCACGCGCCGCTGTTGCATTGGTGAAGGTGAAATCGACCGCGCCGATTTTCAGCGCGGCCAACACTTCTGCGATGAGACGAAACTCCACAACCTCAAACGGCACCTTTAATTGCCGCGCAAGCTCTCGCCCGAGATCATGCGCAATGCCGATTTTCTGTCCGCTCTTTGCGTCAACAATCATTGACGTGGGACTGCCCGCATAGACACCCGCGCGCAGCACGCCGGTTGGTGCAAGTGCGCGCCGTGCCTCGGTATCCGCATCAGAGCTTGGCGCAAGCGTGTTGCACCCTGCGAGCAACGCGGTTGCCGTGACGAGCAGCGAAAACAGTCGACGACGCGTTTTATTCACCAGCCATTTCCTAATCATCAGTCAATTTGCGTTACTCAATCAAGTTGAGCTTTAGTTTTCTTGATGATGTCGGCGAAGCGCGTTGATTCGGTGCCGATGTAGGCATTGAACTGCTCACGCGTTTGCGGGAACGGTTCGTAGCCGAAAGTGACATATTTTTCTTTGATGTCCGGCGCATTGAGCGCCTCTGCAACGTCGCGCTGAATTTTGTCGGTGATCGCTTTGGGCAACCCTTTTGGTGCGGCAAGAGCGGTCCAGCCACTCACTTCAAAACCAGCCGGGCCACCCGCTTCGGTCACGGTCGGAACATCCGGAAACGCCTGAATGCGCCGTGGTGCAGCAACCGCCAAAAAGCGGATTTTGCCTGCGCGCTGCATCGCGCCTGCCGTCGCGTTGGTGCCGAGCGCAAAATTGAGTTCAGCATTGGCAACGCTCACATAAAGCTGTGTGGTTTCCTTGAACACGACGTGTTGCATCTCAGCCCCAATGACCGATTCAAACAACGCGGCACCCAGGTGCGCCGGGTTTCCGATCGACCACGAGCCGTAATTTAATTTGCCCGGATTAGCCTTGGCGTCAGCGACTAAATCGTTGATCGTTTTGTACTTGCTGGTGGTGGGCACCGTGAAGAAAAAGTACGTCTTGAACAGCGGCAGAATCGGGTCGAAATCGGCTTTAGGATCGTACGGCAATTTCTTGAACAGGTGCGGATACGCCGACAGATGCACGTTGTCGAGCTGAATTAAATCGTAGCCATCGGTTGCACCACTTTTGAACGCGGCAATCGCGATGAAACCGTTGCCACCAGGCCGGTTTTCAACGATTACCGGCTGCCCCCACTTTTTAGTCAGCTTGTCGGCGAGCAAGCGCACCACGCCCTCAGGCCCGCTGCCCACCGGGAATGGGGTGATGATGCGAACCGGTTTGGTTGGGTAGTCTTGGGCTTGCGTCAACGCAGGCGTCAGCCCAAAGGCGACCGCGCCGAGCAACGCCAGCGAGGCTTTAGTCCAAGTTTGGATCGTTTGTTTCATGTGTCCTCCTTCGGTACGATTAAATGAAGTTAGTCGATGTAGCGCAAACCTGCTTTTTCAAGCGGTTCGCGCATCTTGTACATGTCCAGCCCGAGCACGCCCGAGGCGAGTTTGGCGCGCTTCTCACCCTCAAACTGTTCCCGCGCTTCGGCCGCGTCGGCAACCTGTTGCGCGATGGCTGCGGGTACCACCACCACGCCATCAGCGTCAGCAATGACAACATCGCCCGGATTCACCAACGCCCCCGCGCAGACCACAGGGATGTTGACCGAGCCAAGGGTGGCCTTAACCGTGCCCCGCGCACCAATCGCCCGACTAAACACCGGAAAATTCATTTCCGTCAGGTCTTTCACATCACGGCAACCGCCGTCGATAATCAGTCCACGCGCGCCGCGTGCTTTAAACGACGTGGCAAGCAAGTCGCCAAAAAAACCATCATCGTTATCGGTGGTGCATGCGGCAACCACCACATCCCCCGGCTGCAATTGCTCCGCAGCCACATGCAGCATCCAGTTGTCGCCGGGCTGCAACAACACGGTGACCGCCGTTCCGCACATCTGCGCCCCGGCATACACCGGCCGCATGTAGGTCTTCATGAGTCCTACGCGGCCCATGGCTTCGTGAATCGTCGCTGCGCCGAAACGCGATAATTTTTCGACAGCGGCGCTATCGGCACGCACGATATTGCGTTTGACCACGCCGAGATTATTCATGCTCATGACTATTTTCCTTTCGCTTTCAGTTGCGCATCAAGCCGCGGAAAAACCCGTCGCGTGTTCGCCTCAAAGATTGCGTGGCGATCCGGTTCGGTAAGGTGTTTGGCATTTTCAATGTAGCGCTTAGTGTCGTCGAAATAGTGGCCGGTGTACGGATCGATACCGCGCACCGCGCCGATCATTTCTGAGGCGAAAAGAATGTTTTTAATCGGGATCACGGTGGTCAGCAAATCAATGCCGGGCTGATGGTAGACGCAGGTGTCGAAGAAAATGTTGTTCATCAAATGATCATCCAGCTTCGGCTTTTTCATCATGTCGGCCAGGCCGCGGAAACGTCCCCAATGGTAGGGCGCAGCGCCGCCGCCGTGCGGAATCAAAAATTTAAGCGTAGGGAAATCCTTGAACAGATCACCCTCCAGACATTGCATAAAGGCCGTCGTATCGGCGTTCAAATAATGCGCGCCGGTGGTGTGAAAGCACGCGTTGCAACTGGTGCTCACGTGGATCATCGCCGGAATGTCGTACGCCACCATCTGCTCGTAAATCGGATACCAGGCGCGGTCGGTCAATGGCGGTGACGTCCAATATCCACCCGACGGATCGGGATTTAGGTTGATCGCGACGTTGCCATATTGCTCAACGCACTTTTGCAGCTCGGGAATGCAGGTTTTCAGATCGACGCCGGGGCTTTGCGGCAGCATCGCAGCGGGCGCAAAACTATCGGGAAACAGTTGACTCACCCGATAACAAAGCTCGTTACAAATGGCCGCCCATGTGGCTGACACGTTGAAGTCGCCAATGTGATGCGCCATGAAACTGGCGCGCGGCGAGAAAATGGTCAGATCGCTGCCGCGCTCGTTCATCAGCTTCAATTGGTTGGCGATGATGGATTCCCGCAACTCGTCGTCGCTGATCTTGAGCTCGCTCACTTTGGGCATCATGGCCGGGTCTTTGATGCCCGCAATCTGGCGGTTTCGCCAATCTTCCAGCGCTTTAGGCGCGGTGGTGTAGTGGCCGTGGCAGTCAATGATCATTGTTTGTATTTCCTAATTTGTTCGATTCGACGAGCGGCGTCAGAGTGCCGTCATCCCATGATTGAGCTTGATCGGCGCATGAATCGGCGCGGCAAAAGCGGACAGCAGCGCACGCGCTTGGTCACTGCGCTTTGTTGTGCTGCACACGGCACCCGAAAAAACGGTAACGATGGCGATCTCAGCCGGCAAATCAGCCACGACCTGAACCCCCGGCGCATCAATCATCTCGCTTCTTTGCTGAAACCCAAGTGCGACGTCACCACTGGCCACCATCATCGCGACCGGAACACCGGCGGGTGCCTGGCGCAGTTTCATCTGCACCTCAGCCATGATTCCCCAACGCTCGAGCAACGCGAGCAGCGCGCTGCCGCTCGGGCCGGTGGAATAGCCCACCGAGGCGGCGCTTAAAACCGCGTCCCGCACCTCAGCCTCGGTGGCGATGCTCGGCAGTTGCGCGCCCGCCTTCACTGCCACTGCAACCTGCGAGCGCACCAAATCCACGCGGCTGTCAGGGAGCACATGACCGCTTTTGATAAGTTTAGCCATGGCGTCTGATGCGAGGAAAACCAGATCGAAGGGCTCACCCGCCTGCACCCGACGCGCCGCATCGACCCCGCCAACCGCTTCAAGCGCGAGTGCCGTTCCGCCATTGATGGCGTTTATGCGGGCAAGCTCGGTCAGCAGTTGGCGCGTCGCCATCGAGGAAATGCCGCTCAAGGATGGCCGCAGCAATGTTTCACTTAAATTCATAACGCTATTTTCGCCCGAAGCCAGTAAACATAAACCGATTAACGACGCGACCCGATGCAACGAACCAGCACAGCATCTGCAGCTGGATTGCCGCTAGCTAGCTGCATCCCGAGCGCAGCGAAGGATCCGTCAGCAAACAACGATGCTTGGCAAACAATGAAATCCCTGTATTCGACCAGCGCGCAACGAGTCAAAGCCCCACCGATGACGCATTCCACGCAACGCCCTAGAAAGCGGTTTTTCTAAGCTCGGTGCCCCAATCGCTCGGAAATGGCCCTCGCTGTCGCCAGCAC
>JACMNN010000249.1 GCA_014378555.1 Burkholderiales bacterium
GCCGGACTGGCGATACAGGTGGTGGTGTTGCCGCCGGTGACTGGACTATTGCAAGAAAGCGTGCCATTAGCGCCGGCAGTGGCGGTGACGGTGTATTGATGGGGTGCGGCGCAACTTGCGTTGGCACCACCGTTGTCGCTATTGCAAGTCCAGGTAAAGCTATTGGTGCCGCTGGTCACTGTGCTGGCCGTACCGGCGCTACACAAATTGGCGCTAGGCGCAACTAGGCTTGGTGTGCCGTTTGCACTGCCGCAAGCACCGTCGACGGGCAAGCCAGGCGCGGTTTCAGCTAATCCGAATGCCACCAATGACAATGATCGATCGGCTGCGGGTGAGCCGGTCTTTTTACGGATAACGATGGTGTATTCGGCGTTGGCAATCGGGTTTGCAATGATCACCTGACGGAAATTGCCGCCGTTGCTTTGAAACCACGCGGTTGCGATGGTTGCGTTGGCAGTGCGGTTGAGCATGCTCGGCACGATCCAGGGCCATGTTTCAACCAGCGGGTTCGGCGCGACTTGGCGAACCATAACGTCGAACTCGTAAACCATACGCGAGGTGGTTGGATCGACGCCTTCGGAGGCGAGCTGCTCGGGGCCTTCGTCGTCAATCCAGCCGATGTTGACCACCAGCGGCTGGCCGCCTTTGGCGTAAACGCGACGGGTAATTTCTGTGGTCGAATCCGCCGCAGGATTAACGGCGATTTCTTCAATGCGCGAACCGCGGCTGTTAGCAAGCGTTGCGGGAGCCGTCAGCGACGTGCGCTTTTTGATCGCCTGAGCGGCTTGTTCGATGTTGAGCAAACCCCAACCGAATTTGTGATCAGGACCGGGGTTACCGAGGTCTTCCGCCGTACCCAGCATCAGCGCCTTGAGCGTGGACGAGCGCATAAACGCGCCGCCGGTCAACGTGCTGTAGTACTGCTGCAGTAGCAAGCCCGCTGCCGCCGCTGCGGGCGAGGCATAGGATGTGCCGCTGGAGTCGTCGCCGTTACCGCTGTAGGCGGAGTTGGTCAGCGCGCCAGTGGTGGCGTTGATCGCTTGGGCTGAATCAATACCGGTACCTTTGGCCACGATATCGGGCTTGACGCGACCGTCGTCGGTGGGGCCCCAGTTACTGTAAGCCGACATGGCTTTGTCGTCGTTAGGCCCGCCCGCGACGATGACACCCACGGCGCCGACCACCATGGTGTTCTTCGAGGCCGCCGGACCGGTCATGATGTCGTAGCCTGCTTTTGCCGCAAAGTTGCCGCTTGACGTTTGCTCGTTACCTGCCGCTACAAACGGTAAGTAGTTGGGGGCGGCTTTCAGCATCGCATCCCAGTCTTTGGCTTCCGTGTCGTAGGCGCCGTATTTCCACAGATTGGTGCTCTGCGTGTTGGCGTCGCCATAGGAATGGTTAGAAACCAGCAGGCCCGTGGCCGCTGCAGCAGTCATCTCTGCCAGATCGTTAGCCGCATCCCAGTTTTTCGACGTTGCTCCATAGGCAATACCGCGCGCCGATGGGCGGCTGGCGATGTCGCTGCCGACAATCGTGCCAGTAACGTGCGCCGCATGGTTGGCGTTACCGGCGACCGTGGTGGTTGGCTGCGGGTCTTGATTGGTGGCTTTGCCGATGAGCAAATCATGGCTCACCGCTCCGCTGCCGTCGACCGGAAGCACACCCGGCTCCCACACGCCAGCCAACATCCCGGTGCCGGTAATGTTGACACCGATGGAGCCACCAGGATACAGGGAATCAGTTTTGATCAAAATGCCGGAGGCACGGTTTTTTTGGCCATCCACGGTGCCGCGGGCAACGCGGTAAACGGGGTTGCCGTCGTTGTCGATACGCACTATAGAGCGGCCGACGCCCTTGACGACGTCGTCGCGCTTTAGCGTCGGATTTGCAAGCAGATACGCGAGCACTTTTGCTTCGTCCGCTTCGAACTTCTTTTGATATTTATCGGCGAGCGTACTGAGTTCGGTGACATCGACCGATTGGCGCAGCGTTTTTCGCTGATCGACGCTTTGCGCGCTGACCGACAACGCAACGGTCATCATCGCGCCTGACGCGATTTTGAGCCAATTTTTCATGTAGAAACCCCCTAATGTCTGAAAAATCTATCTAAATGAAGTGCCCAACTACGACACCGAGCCAACACGCGCGTTATTACTGCGAACCACAGCACACAAATAACAAAGCCGGTGTCAGATTGTAGGTAAATTGAGCGCAGTGCATAAGTTAATTCTTATTAATTGACCCGGCTCAATGATGTACGAATCACATTAATTCATTTGTCGTGCACTAACGATCAACAAGTGCGTCACATCTTTGATGACATCGACCGCGCCATCGCTCTACTGACCCAAGGTAAATCAATTCGCTTCGAACAGCCCAAGTTCGAAACGTCGTTGAGCGAGATGCTGCTCCGCCATTTCTTAATTTACTTGCCAAATCTGCCAACGATGCGAATACGAATCTTTCGCATTCGTGATACATTAAACGTAATACGTAATTCAACGCAAGCCAAGCTCAGCAAAACATCACAACGCCATGGCGACTTGTGACGATGGGCCAGCCAGCGAAAAATCCGCCGCTTTTTGCCGCATTTATTTGCGTCGACCAGCGTTTTTTGACTGGAAATATCTTGGCTCACTTCTCTTTAATGGCTCGCGAAACTCTGTCGCCCGCGTTTTCTTCGACAACGCTAACGGCGCACGCCACTGGCCCCAGTCACGACGTCGCGCTGCTGCCGCTCGCGGCCATGATGTTCGCCGTATCGGTGAATTCATGGGCGCAAACCGCACCAGCACCAGCAACAGCGGTGCCACCAGTCGCATCAAGCACGCCGGCACCAACCACAGCACAGGACAGAACGTTGGCCTTAGTGGTGGTCAAAGGAAAAGCCGAAGCGCCTGAAGGCAAGGATACGATCCGCGCCACCACGTCCACAGTCGGCAAAGGAAATTTTGCGCTGCGCGACATTCCGCAATCAGTGACCGTGGTCACTGAAAAGCTGATGCTTGACCGCAACTTAGATACGGTGCGAGACGTGCTGCACAGCATGGCTGGCGTCACCTTTATGGCGGCCGAGGGCGGCGAGGAAGACATTCGTCTGCGCGGCTTCTCGCTTGCATCAACCGGCGACATTTTTCTCGACGGGATGCGCGATGCGGCCTTTTATGACCGCGATACCTTCAACTTTGATCGCGTCGAAGTATTGCGCGGTTCAGCGTCGATGCTGTTCGGTCGCGGTTCGACTGGCGGCGCGGTCAATCAAGTGAGCAAGGTGCCGCGTTTGGTCAACGAAAAAAATGCCACGATCACCGTCGGCAATCATGAGTATCTGCGTGTCGTGGCTGAGTTAAATCAGAAGACGGGCGAATCCAGCGCGCTGCGCATCGCCGGCATGCACACTAAGGCCGACAACAACGGCGCGGGCAGCAGCATCGATAAACAGGGCATGACTGCAGCGTATCGCACCGGCATCGGCGAAAAAAACGAGTTTCAGGCGAGCATTTATCACCTTGATAACAACAACGGCATGAACTACGGCCTGCCATGGATCAAGCCACTTTCGGGCAACACGAGTGCCGCCAACACCATCATTAGCGGGCTCGATCCAAGTGCTTATTTCGGCATGGCCAGCGACTACAACGCAGGTCACGCGACGATCGCCACGCTGAGTCATATTTATCGGTTTAGCGCCGACAGCGAAGTCAAAACGCAAGTCCGCGAAGGCGCGTACAAGCGCGATCAGCACGCCGGCACGGTTCGCTTTGCTGGCGTCGGAACGACCGCAATGACCAACCGCACGGCAGTAGATCTGAGCAATTTCGGGCCGAGCACGGTGTTCACACGTGGCACCAATCTAAAGATTCAAGACCTCAACACCGTGCAGGCACAAAGCGATTTCAGCAGCAAATTTGTAGCCCTCGGCATGAAGCATCATGTGTTGGCAGGGTTTGATTTTGCGCGCGATGGGCGCGTTGTTTATGGCGCGCTCAACGAGGCTCAAGGCGGCATCACGCCCACCAAACCGGTCACACTTGCAGGCACGCCAAACGACGGAGCGGTCGTCAACGAAATAGGCCGCTCCTACCGCACAACCAATGATTTTGTGTCGAAAACCTACGGCTTTTACGCGCAAGACATGGTTGAATTTGTGCCGATGTGGAAGTTTGTCGGCGGTTTGCGCCACGACAGTATGGATGGCAGATACAACGCCTACGCAGTGCCAAGTGCAGCGCTCACGCCGGTAACCCGCACCACCTATCAGCAAAAAATCTCGGAGCTGAGCTATCGCACCGGTCTGCTGTTTCAGCCGAACGATTTGCAGTCTTTCCACCTCTCATACGGCACGTCGTTCAACACCTCGGGGGACACTTATTCGTACAACGCGCTCAGCGCCAACACGCCGCCGGAAAGCAGTGTTAACTATGAATTGGGCGCCAAAATTGACAGCGCGGACAAGCGCTTCACTTCGCGTGTGGCCCTGTTCCACTCGACCAAATTAAACGAACGCAACACCGATCCAGACACCGCCGCCACGCGTTTGCTGTTGTCGGGCAAGCGCCACACCGCGGGCTTCGAGCTTGACCTTGCAGGCAAATTAACGCCCGAATGGGAAGTGTTCGGGTCCTACATGTGGATGCCCATTGCCAAGGTTGATATCGCCGCGTCAACGGTCAGCACGGTGGGCAATCGCGTCGGTGATCGTCCCGGGTTAAGCCCGAAACACAGTGGCACCGCATGGACGACCTACCAAATTAGCCCGAAGCTTCGGGTCGGTGGTGGCTTGAACTTCCGCAGCGGACAATCGCCGGCGGACGTGACGGCCCCCGCGTGGGAAGCGCCGAGCTACGTGACGGGAGACTTGATGGCCGAATACATCTTCAGCGATCAATACAAAATCAAAGGTAACGTAAATAATGTGGCGAACAAGCTGTTCGCAGACTCGTTGTACCGCGGCCACTACATTCCCGGTGCTGGACGAATTTATCAACTGGCTCTGACGGTTAACTTTTAATTGAACGCAGCAAGTGCTGCTTGATACGCCACCGCCTGTTTTCGCCGTTTCGCGCGCGCGGCAGCGCAATCCAAAACTAGAACAAAGCGGTCATCATGCTTCTACAA
>JACMNN010000250.1 GCA_014378555.1 Burkholderiales bacterium
TGGGTCGGACATCATGCGCGACACCGCTTGCAACGGTACTTTTCCGGTGGCAAGATGGTAGAGCACGCCGCCGAGCGCGTACACGTCGGTCCAGGCGCCCTGCTTCATCGTACCGTCGTCGCTGTATTGCTCCAGCGGCGCGTAGCCCGGCTTGAGCACCGTGGTGAGCGCTTGGGTGGCGTCGCCTATGATTTTCCGCGCCGAACCGAAATCGAGGAGCACTGAGCGCCCCTCCGAAAGGATGATGTTGTCAGGCGCGATATCGCGGTGAAATACCTGCTCGCGGTGCAACATTTCGAGCGCATCGAAGATCGGGCCCATGACCTGCGCAATGCGGTCTTCGGTGAAGTCGTCGCTGCCTTTGGACAATACCTGGCGCAGCGTTTCGCCGCGATATAGGCGCATCGCCATGTACGCTGTGCCGTTGCCTTCCCAGAAGCGAAAAACCTCCACCAACGCAGGATGCGCAAACTTGGCGAGCATCTTCGACTCGTTGATGAAGCTTTTTAGACCCGCATCAAAAGTCGCCCGGTGATTGGCGGCGCGAACCGCGACACGCACGCCATCAATGCGTCCCGCAAACGCGGCAGGCATAAATTCTTTGAGCGCTACGATGCGGTCGAGAGAGGTGTCTCGCGCAAGGTACACGATGCCGAATCCGCCCTCACCGATCAACCCAATGATCTCAAAGTCGGACACCTGCGTTCCAGTCGCCAGACAGTTCGCGTGGGTGGCAAGAAGGGTACTAGGCGAACTCGACACTCAAGACCTTAATGAAATTAACGAAATAACAATATCAGCAAATGCGTGGCACCACCACTGGTAACTGCGTCAAAACTCGGCGCGCTGCCGTCAGAACGCGAGGCCTATCTCCTCAAGCGACTTTGACTGAACCGCACCGATGTTGCGCGATTTGTAATCTTGTGTCGCCGCTCCACGCCCCTCGGCGAACAGTTGAGCAGGTGCCCGTTTTTGGTTGCCCAACGAAGTCACGTCGCTGATCTGCACCCGCGCGGTTCGCTTTTGCACATCAATATCGCGAATTTTTGCTTTGACATCGAAAACGTAAGTGACTCGCTGACAAGTTGCGCCGCTCCCTGATACACAAAACGGAAACTCTTGCTGAAACGCGACAACCGCGCCGATTAAAGTTTTCGCGAGTGCAGCCTTTTCGTCAGTCGCACGAGTCGCGAGTCGCTCACGCTCGGCAATTGCCGCGATTTTTTGTTTCGCTAGCGTGTGCCGGGCACACTCATCATCCGGGTACGAATCCATAAATCGGCGCAGCGCGACGGCGGTACCGGCAGCGTTGAAAGCGGCGGCGCACAGGGTCGCTCGCGACGGCGCATTGGTCGCGGCAGGCGGTGCGGCCAACGCCGCTGAAGCTGGGGGCGTTGCGGCAGCGGCGGGCGCTACTGGAACTGCGGGCGCCGTAGGCGCAGCAGGCTCGACGGCCGGCAATGATGCGGCCACCGCGTTGATCATGAAGGTCATTTCGCCCTTGGCAGTGGGCCGACCGGCGTCGAACTCGCCCTCAAAGCGATCCCCGGAGCCCCAACGAAAGATGCCGCTACCGTTGGGCAGGCCATTGCGCACTTGGCCGGTGTAGACGTCGCCGGACGCGAACACGATGTCACCCTGCCCGGTGGCCAGATCGTTGCGCCAGTCACCGTCGTAGGTTCCGCCATCGGGAAAGCGCATTTGCCCAAAGCCTTCTTTGCGATTGGCCTTCCACGCGCCTTCGTAGCGCTGACCATCCGCCCATTCCTCGATTCCCGCGCCGTCACGCTGGCCGCGCAGCCACTGACCGGTATAAGTATTGCCAGATTTTTGGCGGAAGGTACCGGCGCCGGTACGCTCGCCCTGAACGAAGTCACCGTCATAGCTATCGCCGTTGACGAACTCCATCTTGCCGCGGCCCTGCTGCGCATCATTCACCCATGGGCCAACGTAGCGCAAACCGTCGGCCCAAATATAGGTGCCGGAGCCCTCTTTACGACTGTTTTTGAGTGGCCCTTGGTACGACCGACCGTCAAAAAACTTGATCTCACCGTCGCCGCTGATCACGCCGGTGGTTTGATCTTGCACAAACGCGCCGCGATAAATAGCGTCTGGCGCGCGAATTTCACTCGCCGGAGCCGCGCTAGCCGAAACAAAGGCCGCGCCAGAGGCCGTTGCCGCGGGCGGTGCAGAGGGCAATCCGGGCGTGGCAATCGGCGGCGGCGCCGAGGACGCCAATTTTGCGGCAGCCTGCTCATGCAAACGAACCAAACTCACCGGGACATCGTCATGGCAGTTGGCGACGCCGCAATCACGCAGATTTTCTTGAGTACGTAGCTGACCACTGCGAAATTCGGCGCGCAGGATGTAGCGTAAGCGGCCGTTGGAAAAAGCGATAACGTCGCCGACGCCGTTGGCCGATCCAGACGAGCATCCGCCGGTCCATGTGACCGACAACCGCTCAGCGTTAGGAATCGAGCCGACTAGGCAACCGGTCTGCAAATCGAATGCCGCCACGGCTCCCTGAGCTGCAACTGTCGCAGCCAACGCAGGCAATGTCAACAACACGACGATCACGGTTCGGACCAAAGTCGTAGTCACAACTTGAAACATGAAACATGCCCTTCATCGGTACTCGAGCCGCCATTATCGCTCACGCTGCGCGACTTGATGCAGCTTCATGCGGCCTAAATTACCTCAATTACGGTCAGATGTACAGGATCGACTATGACAAGGGTCCCGCGTATTGCCAAACGGTTTCACAACAATGAGCGGGACGCCAATTTCAGCAACGTTGGCGATTCAGCTTAGAGGCGCAATCAGAGGTAAATAAGGCCTCTCAGCATGATTTACGACTTACTCGATTTTAATCAAAAAAAATGACCTGTGGCCCAATGGCTTAAGCAATCGCTGCCATAGGTTGTTACGCGAGAATCTGCGCTACTGTCTTCAAACGGATTGCCGCAAACGGCCATTCAAACCGTAAATCTGCAACCGACTCGCGGCTTACGAGCTAAGGGCATCGCGCTGCGCGTTTATCGCGACGAGTGCCTAATAGGCATTGGTGCGCGAGAAAAACATCATGAGCGTGCGTGCCAATATGTAGAAGTCAAACCACACCGACCACTGCCGCAGATATTCCAAGTCGAAAATCACCCGCTGCTGCATTTTTTCGAGCGTGTCCGTTTCGCCCCGCCAGCCGTTGACTTGCGCCCACCCAGTCAGTCCCGGGCGGACTTTGTGGCGGATCATGTAGCCACGAATCAGTTGCCGATACATTTCGTTGTGATCCGCCGCATGAGGGCGTGGGCCCACCAAGCTCATGTCGCCCGCCAGAATGTTGAAAAGCTGCGGCAACTCATCAATCGACGTGCGGCGTATAAATTTTCCAACCCGCGTGACTCGAACGTCGTTCTTCGACGCCTGGATGGTGTTGCCCACCATGCTTGACTCGGTTGCCATCGACCTAAATTTCCAAATTCGGAAAATTTGGCCGCTAATACCGTAACGCGGCTGGCGGAAAAAGACCGGACCTGAACTTTCCAGCTTGATGGCCAGCGCTGTAATGAGCAGAACGGGACTGACTGCTATCAAGCCGAGAAAAGCGAAAACTCGGTCAAGTACCGACTTAATGACCCATTCCGCCTCCACCGACGGCGCCTCGCACACACCGAATAAGGGGATCCCGCAAATCATCTCTAAGCGCGCGCGGATGGGTTTGCACTCAGAGAAGTTGTGAATAAAGTAGATCGAGGCTGTGGTGTCTTGCAGCGAATCAAAAATTGGACGCAATCTTAGTTCGGTCTCCATTGGCAGCGATAAATAAACCCGGTCAATCCGCATTTGCTTGACCACTTCCGCGGCATCCTCGAAGCGCCCTAAGCGGGCAAAATCATCGCATTGCTCGACCCGATCTGGCGTTCTATCTTCAAGAAAACCACAGACATTGACGGCTAACCAAGGGTCGTCGCGCAGCCGCCTTGCCAATTCAATGCTGGCGACATTAATGGCAACCAGCAGGACTGACACGCCGTTGCGTCGGCGAAAATAGCGTAGTGCGAACCAAATCGCAAACGGCAGGACTAAAGCTGAGGAAACAGAACCGATCAGCGCCCAAACCACGATGGCGAGCCACGGAATAGCGATGCCGTAGAAGTGCAGAACAGCCGCGAAAAGCACTATCCAGAAAAAAACGATGAGGGCGCGACCCAAGACGGCGCCGAAAAAAAATGTCCACCGGTCGTGCACGTTTAACAACGTGTCTAGGGACAGGCGAAACACAAATAAGCACAGGCAGGCCACCATCAGGAAGACAGTAACGATTATGGAATGCAGCACATTAACCGACATTGCCGACAGTACAGCCATGCCAGAAAGCACAATAACCAAGGTGGGAACGCAGCGCGATAGCGCGGCGAATAGCGCCGGTGTGATCGCGAGTAGAGACCCTTGATGCCCAACCTTAATAATGTCAGCCTACCTTGCGCGTTCGCGCATAGTTCGTTTGTAAACGTTATTACAATCGAATTATATGCTGCGTAGCAAAGCCCCATATTGCGGGGCAGCGTCGGCTGAAATGCAACCCCAGCCGCCATTCAAGGCAGTTCGGGCAAGTGATTTAAATCAAGTAAGGGATACATCCATGGTCCGCCCTGCTGCTTCTGCTTCGCGGGCGACCTCGTCCTGGTGCAAGATGATGCAATGCGTCATCTTTGTTTTGTTCGCATCGGGAGTTGAGGCGCAACCCAACACCGCAACCCAGGCAAGGGACTTGCTATCCGTCACACCTTCGGTTGATCTGCCCACCGGCACTGCGATGCCTGATGCCGCATCCAGTCGGCTGCAACGATTGCAAAACCGATCCTTGTTGCCAGTTCCGCCGGTGCAAATTGTCGACAAGCCGAGCACGGGTCCGACCCCATCGCTCCGTCTTTCGACCACTGTCGAGACGCGTGTCGACAACCGAACAGTTTCCGAAAAGAGCGCCACAGTTGGCGGCGAAACGAGTGTCGCCCCGCCTAAGGAGGCGGCACGCCCAGCCGTGCGCTTCGGGTTTGAAGACTTCGTTCAACAGTCAATGGGCGTCGCATTGCCATTGTTTGGAGAGTCGGTTTTCAGCACGCCCTCGCCTTCGTACATCACTCCAGATCAACTTCCTTTGCCTCCCGATTATCTGTTGCGCGCAGGAGACGAAATTGCCACTCGCGCGTGGGGGCAGATTGAAATCGATCACGTCGGAACCGTGGACCGTCTAGGACAGCTCTATATCCCTAGAGTGGGTGTCATACGCGTTGCGGGAATCAGGCGCGATCAACTAGACGCGGTTATTCGCACGGCACTGGAAAAACAATTCCGTAACTTCGAGCTATCCACGATGGTCGGTACGGCTCAACCCATACTGGTGCACATTACGGGGGCCGCGAAACGGCCCGGAAGCGTCTCGTTACCGGCCTACAGCACGCTGCTTACCGCGGCATTTCAGTCGGGTGGTGCACTGCCAAAGGCTAATTTCCGCAGGGTTCAGCTGCGCCGCGGCGGGCTCACGGTCGCAGAGTTGGACCTATACGACTTTCTTGCCTTCGGTAACAACAAGAATGACGTTCCGGTTCGTAGCGGTGACGTGATCCACTTTGGCATTGTTGAGGGGTTGGTCGCCATCGGCGGCAACGTTAACGTCCCCGGTATCTTTCAACTTAAGGCGAGCATGACGCTTGGCCAATTGCTTGAGTTGTCCGGCGGCATCACAACCACCGGCGCCACCCGACAGGTGGTGGTAGAGCGTATCGTCGACCATCGCGAAAGAACGACCGAAGTGATCGTGCTTGATGCGGCGGCGCTTGCCCGGCCTTTGCGCGATGGCGAGCTATTCACCATCACGCCCGTTTCTCCGCGTATTGAAAACGCGGTCACGCTGTCTGGCAATGTGGCGCTGCCACTGCGCGTCGCTTTCCGCCCCGGCATGCGCATCAGCGACCTTATCCCCAGCCCCGATGCACTGATGCTGCCAGGCTACTGGGTGGCGCGTAATCAACAGAATGCGTTTTCTGGGCTAGCCGAGCAACGGACTCCCGAAATTAAAAAAGAACTGCCCGAAATTAACTGGGAATACGCGGTTATTGAGCGATTGGACAAACGCACCCTTTCGCCAACATTAATTCCGTTCAATCTCGGCCTCGCTATCAACGTCAAAGACAGCGCCGACAATCAACTTTTAGAGGCGGGAGACACCGTAACGGTATTTTCGAAATCAGACTTCAGAATTCGGTCCGATCAGAAAACGCGTTATGTCAAAGTAGAGGGCGAAATTAAAAATGCCGGTATGTATTCAGTCAATCATGGCACCTCACTGCGGCAGGTTCTTGCAACATCGGGCGGCCTGACCTCCGAGGCCTACCTTTACGGTTTAGAGCTAACCCGAGAGAGCACGCGGCAGTTCCAGCAAACGCGAATGAATGAATCGATCGATAAGCTCGAACAAGAGTTTCAGCGCTATTCGGCGACGCGGGCGCGAAACATTACATCACCAGAAGAAGCGTTGGCTGTTCCCGCTGAGGCCGACAGCTTAAAGACACTGATCGTCAGGTTGCGCGCGATGAAAGCTACCGGACGAATTGTTCTCGAGTTAACGCCTGATGCGGCGTCGATCAACCGCCTTCCAGACGTTGCGCTTGAAGACGGGGACACCGTATTTGTGCCAATAATTCCCGCCACTATCGGTGTGGTGGGCGCTGTTGTGCAAGAAGGCACATTTTTGTTTGGTGTCAACAAGCGTTTAGCGGACTACCTGCGTCAGGCCGGCGGACGCACGCGACATGGCGACGAAGAGCGTCTCTACATCCTTCGCGCGGACGGAACAACATTAAGTGGCGAACAGGGGCTGCTCGGCAAAAAAATCGACAACTCCATGGTGCTAGCGCCTGGCGACACCGTTGTTGTTCCAGAAAGCCCGGAGCGCGTCACCTGGGTTCGTGCACTCAAAGACTGGACGCAAGTCTTCTATCAGTTCGGTCTAGGTGCCGCTGGCATCCGCATCTTGCGCGGCTTTTAATTGTTGGATATGCCGCCTGTCCCCACGATATCGCCGCTCGGACGTGCGGTACTTGCGTTAATTGCGCGTTGGCAATGGATGCTGGTTGGCATTGCGTCGGGAGCGCTGGCAGGAATGGCCGTGAACGTATTGTTCACGCCAATTTACCGCGCCCAGGCGCGGCTTTTGCCGCCGCAGGTCAGCTCCACAGTCGCCAGTAATTTGATGATGCAAGTTGGCGGTTCAGGCGATATCGCCGCCAGCGCTGCGGGGCAGAAGAATCCATCCGAGCTTTATGTCGGAATCCTTCGCAGTCGTTCGGTGGTGATGCCAATCATCAAAGCGCACGGCTTAGAAGCGCACTACCAAGCCAAAACCATCGATGACGCAGAGTCGCGTTTCAATAACAATCTGTTCACCACCCTCGGCAAAGACGGAATTATCACGATCGAGCTCACCGACAGGCGCGCCGATTTAGCCGCGACGCTTTGCAACGCTGTGATCGAAGAAATGTATGTGGTGTCGAGACGGCTTGCAGTCGATGAGCGTGAGCGTCGCGAACATTTTTATTCACCTTGGCTGACCGACGCACGACAGCGATTGGCAAAGGCTGAGGAGAAACTTAAAAGTGCTGAACTCCGAACCGGTCTGTCACGGATCAAAGGACAAGAAGAAAGCCTCATCCTTTCAGCCGCAGAGTTGCAAAGCCAAATCACCGTACTCTCCGCGACGGCGAAAGCGATGCGTTCCTACGCCACTAATAACAATCCCGAATTGCAACGACTTGAAGCGCAAATTTCTGCGTTCCGCGGCACGCTCGGAGAAATGGATAAACGCGCCGCGGGCGCGGCCCCCTCGTTGCGGGTGCCACTATCGGCGGCAGCCGAAAGCGCCGAGGAAATCAGTCGGCTGCGGCGAGATGCCAAGCTGCAAGAGAATCTTCTCGACATCGTTTCGCGAATCGCCGAGCTTTCGAAGGTAGATGAAACGCGCGATCTGTCGCTCATAAAAATCTTGGATTCGGCAACACCTCCGGTTAAACCGATTAGCCCCCGTTGGACCCTAAATGTTGTGTTGGGAGCCGGGTTAGGCTTATTTATGGTGTTCGCGTTCGTGCTGCTTAGATATCAGTTGAAGTCGAACCACTCTGTGGCGTTATTTTTGCGGGAAGCCAAGCATCTGCTGAAAAGGCGCCAGTGAATTTTCGCAATCTGGGAGGGCTGTATGTGGTGCAAATCACCAATACGGTCCTGCCTTTGCTCACCGTACCGTACCTCGCGAGAACTCTGGGCGTTGAAGGTTTTGGTGTGCTCTCGTGGGTGTTTGCGGCGACGTTTCTAGTTGTTTTAGCTAGTGATAGCGGCATTAACGGGGTCGCGATTCGAGCAATGGTTCATCGCCGCGGTTCGGCTCGCGCGGTGCAGCGAATATTCACGACCACTCAAGCAATACGGCTAGCGCTGGCGATCCTCAGTTCGTGCCTATTGTGGGCATTGATCCTATCTGTTGATCATTGGCGCGTAAACGCGCCTCTGTTGGCGCTCGGAATGCTCAACGTGCTCGGCACGCTGTCGTTTCCAACTTATTACTATGTAGCAACTGAAAAAAACGAACGCACGGCACTGCTACATTTTGCCGGTCGAGCGGTAGCCGTTGGTCTCGTTTTTGTTCTGGTGCGCACGCGTGACGACGTCGCCATCGCGTTGGCACTACAAAGCGCTGCTACGCTGTTTTCTGGGTTGCTGGCCCACCTCTCCAACGGCGTCAACGGCCTACCGCGGTATAGCGGATTTAGCATGCGCATAGCGCGTGTCCTGGTGCGCCGCGCCCGGCCGTCCTACCTTCCAGAGATTCAAATACAGGCGATGGCGAGCGTTCCGGTGCTCATTCTTGGGTCACTGGCAGGCTCGGTTGAAGCAGGCATCTACGCGCTGTGCGACAAGATCGCAAGAACAGGCGCCTCCCTGTTTCAGCCGATCCTGCAAGCGATGCTGCCGAGATGGGCGAAGCGCGGTGACGATGTTGTAGCTTCACACCAAGCTCTGCTCCGCGAGCCTTTGCTGGTGAAGGTTGCGGTTGCAGCCGTTTGCGCGGGGGCGGTCTTGTTGGCGGGTGCGCCCGTCTGGCTAGAAATCGTGGCAGGTCCAAAATTTGCTGACATGGCCTACCTTTCCTCGGTGCTACGCTTACTGGCCGTTTGGATGACCTTGCACATCATTTTGCGCTGCGTGGAAGTGCGCGCATTTGTTGCAGCAGGAAGAACGCACGACTATTGGCTAGCGATGCGCTGGTTACTTTTGCTGCAGTGGGTGTTGCTGGTGCTTTGCACCTACTTGGCGGGAGCGCTCGGCGGCGCGTTTGCCATCACAACCTGTGAAGTACTTTTTGTATGGCGTCTTGGTCGCGCGATAGGAACACGTCAATGAAGCTCAAACTTTTCCATATAAACACGCTGCAGGCGCCCAATTTGATCGGCGGCGCCGAACGCACGGTGTCAACGGTTAGCCATTCTCTGGCTGCCAGAGGCCACACCATTCACGTATTTTCCACCGTGCCGCGCGATAGCGTACTAGCGGATGTGGTCAGCGAAAATTTCACTGGCACTTATGTAGGCCTGAAGAATTTTTACTGGCAGTTTGATGGTCAACACCGATCGGCGCTGCAAAAACTCGCTTGGCATGCGCAAGACGCGTGGAATCCGGCGATGGGGCGCATTCTTGGCGCGTACATGGATGCCGAGCGCCCCGATATTGTGCTTACTCACAACCTCCAAGGTTGGTCGTGTAACGCTTGGCAACAAGCAGTGCAACGAAAAATCCCGGTGGTGCACGTCATTCATGATCAGTCTTTATTGTGTCCGCAGACAGCGATGTTTCGCAACGGTAAGCCCTGCGAAACTCAGTGTGCGTCCTGTCGCGTGCTGAGTTTGACGCGCAAAAGCACGCAGAATAACGTTACCGCCGTAGTCGCGGTGAGCGGTGCCATGCTGAACAGACATGAGCGTTTCGGCATGTTCAACGCAAATCAGAACAAAACGGTCATTTACAACTCGTGGCGTGGTGCATGGCCCGCGGAGCGTATCCCGTTGCCCATCGAGATCCATCCAGCCGACGGATTGACGCTGGGCTTTATGGGCCGCATCGAAAGCGAAAAGGGTATCGACGTGTTGTGCGATGCATGGGCTCAGCTGAAGCATCGCGGCGTCAAACTGCTGATCGCAGGAACGGGACGTCCGGATTACATCGTTCAGCTTCGGGAGAAATATGGCGTACCCGAATCGTGTTTTCTAGGAATGCAAACACCAGAAGCGTTCTTTCCCCGCGTTGATTTAGTGGTGGTTCCGTCGCGAGCCTACGAAGGGCTGGGAAACGTTGCTTTTGAAGCAATGGTGTTCGGACGTCCGGTAATCGTTTCGGATCAGGGCGGTTTGCCGGAAATTCCCGATGCAGCTTCTGGATCGGTGGTTGCCGGAGGAGATGTCCCCGCCCTCATCCAAGCGATCAGCCGCTACGCGGATTCTGTAGAGATGCTCCAAGCACAAAGCGTTGCCGCCCGTCGCCGCGCCACCGCGTTTCATCCTGATCGCCAGGCCGATGCGTACGAGTCATTTCTTGTCGATGTCCTACACAAATCAAAGTGAGTGGGTCGCCGCGCCCGCCCAGCCGGAGTGGCTTGCAACCATCCAACTGATCGCGGCGTTAGCGTTTCTGCTCGCGACAACGTTTTCTGGCCCACTACGATGGATGTTGGCGACCGCTGGCATGTCGTTTATTGCGTATTTGCCGGTTTTGGGCGGCCTTGCAGCCGTGCTCATCACGCTGTGCTGGCACTTTTGGTTTGGCGCGTTTGGCGCTCGAGCCTTGTTACTTTGTGGCGTCTTGTGCTTCGCAATATTCGTTGGATTGATCTTTATTCCCAGCGCGCAGCAGGTCGCGTTTGCCGCCTATCTCTTCATTCCGGTTTACATGGGCCTACTTTTGGCTCCTGCATGGCAGCGTGTTATCAACTGGCGGCGCGGCGCATTGATCCTCTGGAGTCTGGTGGTTCTCGCCGTAATTGTGAACCCATACTTTGCCTATCCGTGGGTGGGTTTTGAATATTCGGTAGCGGGCGTGTCGGTTGAAACCGGCCGCGAATGGTGGGCGGGTGATGTGCAGCGGCATAGCGGGGTCGCGAGAGCTTCGTTTGACGCGGCCATTCAGGCGGCGATCCTTATGACTATCGTCAGTGCGAACACCTCGAACCGGTTTACTCGCTTGTTAATTTATGTCGCCACGGCCTATTGCATTTGGCTCACCAACTCAAAGACCGTACTGGTGGTGCTTGCAGCGGTCGTAGTTTGTCTAGAAATGTCTGCGCCGTGGATCAATCGACTTCGTGTGCCGTTTATTGCCGGACTGGTCGCGCTTGGTTGGGCAATGCCGCTGGTCGGCGTGTTGTTTCAACCCAGACTCAACGCCTTAAACACATCAGCATCGCTACATTCTTATGAGGACCGACTTAGAAATATGTGGCCTGACGCGTTTGATCTTTGGCTGGATCACGGAACATTGATCACGGGACGAGGACTGGGCGCGCTCGGCGCGGCGCAGACCTATTTTGAACCGCAGCTGTTTAACGCGGGTGACAACCTGCACCTGTATCTGTTTGTCAGCTTGGGGTTGATCGCAGCGCCACTGATCGCCTATGTTTGCTGGCAGGTAGCCCGAGCCAGGGTGGGAAGTGATCGACAGCAACGAATTCCTCTGGTGCTGTTTATCGCTGCACTGACCTACGGCCTAACGGCAAATGGCATCGAAAACGCTTCGATTGCGTTGGTACTGGGTTTCGTCGCGCGCACAATGTGTGACGAAAGCGAAAGGGCAAAAAATAATGAGTACTGTTAAGTTGCGCGCGGGCAATCTGGCACGAAGCTGGTTTTACCTAGGTAGTTTTTTCCGCGTTGTTGGCATGGTTTTATGTCTAGCCTCTCCCGACAAGGCTCATGCAAACGCCGCCCCGTTGACCCATCCGGACGGCTTCAAAATGGGTATCGCAACTCACTTCGCTCAAGGGCAAGGTCGGCCGCCGACGCATATTCCATTGATGGCTAAAAACGGGTGGCTGGCGCTACGTGATGAGGCGTTTTGGTCGCATACAGAACGCACGCTCGGAGTGTTTGTAATGCCAGAGTTGGTTCAGGCCGCCTTAGTCAGCGCTAAATCTAGCGGTGTCTCGACGCTGCTGTTGCTGGGCTATGGCCACCCTATCCACACGCAGGGTGCAAAGCCTACGACACGCGAGCAACGTGCCGCGTTCACCAGGTATGCAACGTTTGTTGCTGAACGAACGCGTCACTTGGTCGACACGATAGAGGTTTGGAACGAGTGGGACATCGATATTGGCGGCGGCGCGGCCGGCCGACCAGAGGACTACATAGCCTTGTTGCGCGAGGCGGTTCCTGCGATTCGATTAGCCGCACCCGGGATCAAAATCATCGGCGGATCTGCGACCCCAGAGGGTGTTGATCGCGGCTATCTGCGCCAATTGATTAGTATGGGTTTACTGGACTTGGTAGACGGAATTTCCGTGCATCCGTATGTTTGGTCGCGCACTAAATCGACGCCAAACGACGCGGCAGACTGGGTTCAGAAATTACTCCTCTACACTCGCGGCAAACCGCTCCACGTGACAGAGATAGGGTGGCCAACGCACAAAGCACTTTCTTTGCGAAGTGCTGGAGTGTCAGAGCAGTCGCAACGCGACTACGTTTGCGCGACCGTTCAGTTGCTGCAAGCAGTTCCGACCGTCAAGTCTGTGTATTTCTATGGCTTGCTTGATGTCGGCTCTGACGATCGCAACCCGGAGCACAGATTTGGGCTTATCCGCCAAAATGGGGAGCCGCGTCCAGCGTTTGCGGTGAACGCTTGCAAGCCACTAACGCCTGGTTAACAGCGGCTTTAAACTGCTCATCGAACCGTTCGCCATTAAACTTCAAAGCGTGTTTTCGACAATTCTCAGCGGACAGAACACCTGGCGGGATTTGGTCGAAGCGCGCAATCGCGTCACGCACCGAGGCGCTGCTTTGCTCATAAAAAAACAAGCCAGTGGGGCTATGGGTGTGAGTTGTCGGATCTAAATCCAGATCTAGATCGGTAACCTCACCGTCCGACACCGGAACGACTGTTTCTAGAGACCCGCCGCGACCATAGGCTATGACCGGTGTTCCTGAAGCTTGTGCCTCAAGCGGCACGATTCCAAAATCTTCATAAGCAGCAAACAAAAGCGCGCGCGCTTTGGCGACGATGTTGCGCATTTCCGAAAACGATTGCCGCCCACGAAAATCAACGTTGCTGGGCGCGTTGTGTTGAAGGGCTTCCATTTCGGGGCCTTCACCCACAATCACTAAGCGCTTGTCTGGCATTTCACGAAACGCATCAACCAAGATGTCAATTTTCTTGTATGGAACAAGTCTGCCAACGCTGACAAAGTAGTCCCCCTTTTCGGCATTAAGCGAAAAGGCGCCCACGTCGACGGGAGGATAGACGACCACTGAGTTACGCCGATAACTTCGCCAAATGCGGTCAGCGATGAAATTTGAGTTGGCGATAAACAAGTCCACGTTGTTGGCGCACCGCGCGTCCCACTGGCGGATGTGATGCAGCTGCCAGCGTGCCAAAATACTTTTCAGGCCCTTGTCTAACCCGGCTTCAGCTAACGCACTGTGCTGCATGTCCCACGCGTACCGCATCGGCGAGTTGCAGTAACAGACATGCGTTTGCCGGGGTGCTGTGATGACCCCTTTTGCCACGCCATAGTGGTTGGAAAGAATGAGGTCATATTTTGCAAGGTCGAACTGCTCGATGGCATGAGGCATCAGCGCAAGCAGCTTTCTGTAGTGACGCTCGATACCCGGAATCTTCTGCATAAACGACGTGACCGGCGTTCGCCCTCGCAAAAACTCTCGTTGCGCCTGTGGTACTTTGTCAATGAGCGTAAAGACATCCGCCTGTGGGTACATATCAATGATCCGCTCCAGCACGCGCTCTGCTCCGCCGTAGGTTACACACCAATCATGGACTATGGCTACTTTCACTCGATCTCCCGGAAGTGACAGAAATTACAGACGCGACTCGATCGCCCGTTTGACGCTTGCAGCCGTATTGGCCCATCGGAACGTTGCGGCGCGCTCAAGCCCCATCGCGCGCATCGATGCACGCAACGGAGCATCGCTTGCAAGCCTGCTGATTGCGTCTGCAAGGGTTTTTGGATCAGCGGGATCACAGTACAGCGCAGCCTCGCCACAGGTCTCGGGCAACGCAGAAGTTGCACTGGTAATTACAGGGCATCCGCGGCTTATAGCCTCAAGAGGTGGTAGCCCAAAACCTTCATAGAACGATGGGTAAATCAGACCCAACGCTCGATCAAGTAGTGCTTTTAGCGCGTCATCGCTGACATACCCGCAGAAACGTAAATTGCCCGCGTTTGGCGAGCCTGCAGCAAAAATATCGCTGCGCGGTTGACCCACGATAACGCACGCCGGTGCGTTCGCTCCAAGCAGGCGCAACGCTTCAGCAATCGCCGCAAAATTCTTGTTGGGATTGTGACTTGACACTGCGAGTAAAAACGGCTCCGGTGGCAACGGAACATCGGCAAGCGCTTCGGCAGGCACGGGGGTTCGGCATGAATGATCTGAACCAAGCTGAGCGACCCGAATATTTGCTAGCGGCAGGTGCAAATGTTTCGCCAGTTGGCCGGCGGAAAAGTTGGAATTAGTCAATATGCCGACGCCTTGCCTGGAAAGCAGCCAGAACATCGTTCTGTACCAAACGCGAAACGCCCATGTGTAGAACTGGGGAATCGCCCACACGCCCGCGTCGTGCATAAACACCCATTGTTTTCGCTTAACGACGGGGGCGGTGTTGCACAGATTGAGCAACCATGCACCGCGAACAAACATGGGTAGATCAATCTGCTCCCAAGCGTGACCGGTTCGGGAGCCACAGAACTGCACCGGCAACCCCAAATCCTCGGCACGGCGTTGCACGATTGCGCGGTCATCTACCGCGGGCGCAAGCAAACAAAGTCTAAATTGTCGCCCTTGAAAAACCCAAGTACCTCCGCTCCGTTCAAGGTCAAATGCCAGTTCTCGCAAGGTTTCGTGGGCTACGCGTTCCACGCCGGTGATGGGTCTGGCTAGAAACCTCCCGTTGACCCAGATAGTGGCTACTTCGGTCACAAACGTCATCCTGTTGGCAGTCTAATCTGCGTGCTGTTCGCTGCAGCAATTCAGTTGCGAATATGCAAAGCGAGGCGGTTGGGTAGGCGCGACGTTATCGTCGAAACTAGATATAAGCATAGCGGTATGTGCGCTTTTTCAGTTAGCGAAAGTATCACAGAACCAGCGCCACTTTTAGCTGACGTGGCGCACCGTTCGGTGAGCGAAGCAACAAAATCTGGCGGACGTGCTTTACCGACTGAGCCAACATAGTTTTGAACTGAATGCCGGATACAGCGCTCGTCGCGTTCGCCGAATTGCGTTCGCCCGCAAAAAGTGCGGCATAGGGGCGAGCGAAACAAGATGACCCAAATGCGAAAAAGGCCTAACTTCTTTCGAAATTAAGCCTCAACGCGTTTTTTTCACCGCCACAAACAGCGTGGTGGCGTCCCCAAGGGGATTCGAACCCCTGTTACAACCGTGAAAGGGTCGTGTCCTAGGCCTCTAGACGATGGGGACTTAGGATCTAACAGTAACTGCAGTAAAGCCGTGTATTGGTGGAGATAAGCGGGATCGAACCGCTGACCTCTTGCATGCCATGCAAGCGCTCTCCCAGCTGAGCTATACCCCCGAAAAACTTGCCTCTACTTACTCGCCTTCGCGTGCTGTAACAGCGCACTTGCCGAGCCCTCAATTATAGGCACATAAGCAGCTGTTTGGCAAGTCAACACCCATAGTTTTTTAACCGGTTCTACGAGGCTCCAGCGCAGCGCGCGGTTGATGGCGCAAACGAGTTGCGAGCACTCGCCATTGCGAGGGTGAAATTTCATCACGGAACAGGATCGACATCCCAGGCAATACACGATTCTTTGACGCGAGTATCGGCGCGCAGATAACGCCAGGCCACACCGTGGCCCGCGCCGATGCGTCGCGGTGTTCGCCGTCGTAACTCGCATCTTGAAGTTGGTTGATAAACGCATCAAGCTTCCCCGATTCAACCTTTCGACCAAAATCGAATCGCCATACGACCACTGCCGCAACGCTGTGCGCCAGAGCCAGAATTGGCGCGTGACTGAGCGCACAGCAGACCGCAACCAAAACGCAAACAGCAGCGCAAAACAGTTTGCACCGTTCGCGCTGCAGCATCGCAATCAGCTTACTTTTGCCGCATCGGCCGCTTTCGCGTCCTTCAGTTTTGCCAGCATCAACCAGGTATCGATCGCGGCGTCCGGATTCAATGACAACGATCCAATGCCGCGGTCGACCAACCACGCCGCTAAATCGGGGTGATCCGACGGACCTTGACCACAAATGCCAACATATTTACCTCGGGCAACGCAGGCATCAATGGCCATACCGAGCATCTTTTTGACGGCCGGATCGCGCTCGTCAAACGTCGCGGCGATTGCGCCACCGGCATCACGATCGATCGCCAATGTAAGCTGCGTGAGGTCGTTGGAGCCAATCGAGAATCCGTCAAAATAATCAAGAAATTCATCGGCCAAAATCGCGTTCGATGGCACCTCACACATCATGATGAGGCGTAAGCCCGCTTTGCCGCGCTCGAGTCCGTGGCTGGCAAGCGCTTTGACTACCGCGTCAGCCTCGCCGGTCGTGCGAACAAACGGAATCATCACCTCAACATTGCTGAGCCCCATTGTTTCGCGCACATAGCGCAGCGCTTCACACTCAAGCGCGAAACAATCGCGAAACGCCGGCGCGATGTAGCGCGACGCGCCACGGAAACCGAGCATCGGATTTTCTTCATGCGGCTCGTAGCGGTCCCCGCCAAGCAAGTTTGCGTATTCGTTCGATTTGAAGTCGCTCATTCTCACAATCACCGGCTGTGGCGAGAACGCCGCTGCGATGGTGGCAATGCCTTCAGACAATCGCTGCACGAAAAACTCGCGAGGCGATGCGTAGCCGTGAATACGGGCGGAAACTTTTGCTTTCAGATCATCAGGCAGCGAATCAAACTCAAGCAACGCACGCGGATGAATGCCGATCTGCCGGTTGATGATGAACTCGAGCCGCGCCAGTCCGACACCGTGATTGGGCACTTGCGAAAACTCAAAGGCAAGATCGGGATTAGCCACATTGAGCATCACCTTGGTCGGAGCATCTGGCATGTTGTCGAGCTGTACTTCGGTGCGCTCGAAGGCAAGATTACCCGCGTAGATATTACCGGTGTCACCCTCGGCGCAGCTTACCGTGACGACGTCGCCATCGTTGAGCGTACGAGTGGCGTCGCCGCACCCCACTACCGCCGGAACGCCGAGTTCACGCGCGATGATTGCTGCGTGACAGGTGCGACCACCGCGGTTGGTGACAATGGCGCTGGCACGCTTCATCACCGGCTCCCAGTCAGGATCGGTCATGTCCGCGACCAACACGTCACCCGGCTTGACTAAATCCATCTCGGAGGCATGCTTGATGATGCGCACCGTGCCTTGACCGATTTTCTGGCCAATCGCGCGGCCGGTCGCCAGCACCGGTGCCGACGTTTCTGTCATGCGATAGCGCACCAACGTCTTGCTGCCCTGCTCCCGCGACTTAACGGTTTCAGGCCGCGCCTGCAAAATGTAGATCTTGCCGGTGGTGCCGTCTTTACCCCACTCGATGTCCATCGGGCGACCGTAATGCGCCTCAATGGTCAACGCATAATTAGCCAGCGTTTCAACGTCGGCATCGCTCAACGAAAAGCGGTTTCGATCTTCAACAGCGACGTCGACGACCTCGGTAGATTTGCCCGCCTTGGGCTCGCTACCGAAAATCATTTTCTGCAGTTTGCTGCCCAGCGTGCGGCGCAAAATGGCCGGTCGACCCGCGCGTAGTGCGGGCTTGAAGGCATAAAACTCATCAGGATTCACCGAACCTTGCACCACCAATTCGCCCAAACCGTAGCTTGAGGTAACGAACACCGCTTCGCGAAAACCCGACTCGGTGTCAAGCGTAAACATCACACCTGCAGCCCCAGTATCCGAGCGCACCATTTGCTGAATGCCGGCTGACAGCGCAATGGGCATGTCGGCATAGCCGGTATGAACGCGATAGGCGATGGCGCGGTCGTTGTACAAACTTGCGAACACGCGCCGCACAGCGTCGAGGATGGCGGGTATGCCGACGATGTTGAGATAGGTTTCTTGTTGGCCGGCGAAGCTTGCGTCTGGCATGTCCTCAGCGGTGGCCGAGGAGCGTACTGCCCAGCTTATGGGTGCACCCGCGTCCGCCTCAAGTGCTGCGACGCCGGCTTTGATGGCAGCTTCCAGCGCGTCCGGCAGCGGTGCCGCCTCGATCCAACTGCGGATTTCAGCGCCCGCTTTGACCAGCGCCGGCACGTCATCGACATTGAGCCCCGCGAGGCGAGAGGCCACGCGAGCAGTTAAATTATTAACCGATAAAAATTCGCGAAAGGCGTCGGCACTGGTTGCCAAGCCGCCGGGGACTTGAACGCCCTTATCTGAAAGATGACCTAGCAGTTCGCCCAAAGACGCATTTTTGCCGCCGAAATCCGCGACATCCGTCATCCGCAA
>JACMNN010000251.1 GCA_014378555.1 Burkholderiales bacterium
ATTTCTTCCACCACCGGCGTGTCGTCGCCTTCGTCCGATACCAGCGGCCACACGCAGCCATGCACGATTTCGTCGCTATCGCCGATCGAAAAACCGATGCGATATTCTTCCAGCTCGTTACCCCAACAGCCGCCGAGCACGGCGGTCAGCTTGTCCGGCGTGGCGCCGGTGACAGCCTCAAGATACGAAACCGACGCGCCAATCGAATAGGCGCGTGACGCCATGTCGGCATCGCGGCAGGCGGCGAAAAACGAGCGCGGCAAGGTCAGTTCATGCGGAAAGCCAACCAGCAGCGCTTTGATCGCGTTGCCGCCCTGCGCCCGCCACGTTGTCAAGCAGGCCTGACGGGCTTCCTCGACCTGTGTGGTGGTCTCCTGCCAGGCATAAAACGGCTCGCCTTCAGTGACCTGAAACGCGCCGACAATCATGCGCATGTCGCACACCACGTCCGGCGCGTCCTCCATCGTCACGGGGTCGATGGTCAGGTGTGCGCGCTCGCGAATTGCGGTGCCGAGGTTTTGCAGCAATTCGCGCGACTGGCTGTAGCTGTGCGGCAACTGATCGGGCGCAAACAAAAAGTTCGCCAACGCAATCTTTGCCTTCGAGGAGAACACATGCGCCGAGAGCTGCACACTGATATCCTGCAACTGTTGTTTGGCGATGGTTTTAGCGGGGATTTTGTTGCGGCCCCAAACCAGAATCGGCGCACAAAACAAGGTGACCCGCTGCGGGCCCTTTTCTGAGTCAAGCACGATCGATTCGGTCAGCGACTCCACCATGTCGGCCAGCGCGTCGAACGTGGATTCTGGCGCGTCGTGCGCTTTGTCAAGCGCGCGGTTGATCGCGTCTTCATCATTGTTTTCAAGCTGCGTGGTCACGGCAGCCTCAAGCTCGCGCTCCCAATACACGTCTTCGGCGCGACTTTTGGACGAAGCCAAACCTTCAGCAAGACGAACCAGCTGGTTAGCTTCTCGGGCACCGCTTTTGCGGCGAAATGGGGCACGGGCCATAGACAGATCCTCAGTAATTGTCCCAATTTTACGATGTGAGTGTTGCCAACCCGTGACCGTCGCACAGATCCACTGCGCATTTGCAACAATTTCGAGCGCGCTACGTTGATTGCCCGCCCGAAGTTGAGCCTATCGGGTGTTGACCGTTAATCTGGACGCAGACGTTGCTGCTCCGCCATCGCCCACGCCACATGCTCACGCACAAGTTCGCTTGAATGTCCCGCGCGCAACTGCAACGCTTGATTGACCGACGCCGACGTCGGCGCGTTGCCCAGTGCCACCGCGATGTTGCGCAGCCAGCGTTCGTGGCCGATCCTGCGAATTGGGCTGCCTTGCAGGCGCTGGTTGAAATCGGCTTCGGTCCAAGCAAACAGCTCGACCAGCGTGGCGGAATCTAGCCCGTTACGCGGCTCAAAATCGGGGATCGGCGTGCGCTGCGCAAATTTGTTCCATGGGCACACTAGTTGGCAATCGTCGCAACCATAAATGCGGTTGCCCATCGCTTTACGGAACTCGACCGGAATGGCGCTTTTGAGTTCGATCGTCAGATAGCTGATGCACTTGCGCGCATCGAGTCGGTGCGGGCCGATGATGGCCTGAGTGGGGCACACGTCGATGCAGGCGGTGCAGGTGCCGCAATGCTCATTCTGCGCTGCTGGCGGGGCAAGTTGCAGTGAGGTGTAAATTTCGCCCAGAAAAAACATTGAGCCGCGTTCGCGGTTGAGCAGCAGCGTGTGTTTGCCACGCCAGCCCAAGCCCGCTTTCACCGCCAACGGAATTTCCATGACCGGTGCTGAGTCGGTGAAGACGCGAAATTGGTGTGCAGCAATCTGCGTGTTGATGGCTTCGGCAAAGCTTTGCAGCTTGTTGCGCAACACTTTGTGATAATCGCGGCCCAGCGCGTAGCGGGAGATGTAGGCGCGTTCGGGGTCGTCGAGCGCTTCGGCGGCGTCGGCGAACGGTTTGGTTGCCTCCTGCCGGGTGGGGGTGGGGGTGGGGCGCATCGAGTTGGACGGATCATCGGCCAGCCGCGAATCCAAGCCCACCGATACAGCGGGCAGGATTGCGTTTGCATCGACCCTCTCCCTAGCCCTCCCCCCCGGGGGGAGGGGACTTTCCGCGATTGACGAAGCCAACGAAGTAGCGGCGTCCCTAGCCCTCCCCCCCGGGGGGAGGGGACTTTGCGTTGGTGAGTGATCAACCTTGCTTGGCCAATAATCCAGCGCTACGCAAATCACGCTCTGCGTGCCTGGTTGCAATTCATCGGGCTGCCATCTTTTGCTGCCGTGGCGGGCCATATACTCCATCTCGCCATGATGATCAGCCGCAATCCACGCCTGAAACCCTTCCGCCTCGCGTTCTAGCGCGATGTCGGCAATCCCCACCGCCGAAAATCCGAGACGCAAGCCGAGTTGCACAATGTGTGCTTCAAGGGGTTGCTGATTGATGGGTAACGAATCTGACATGCCACCGATTGTAGAAACCTCAGAATTTTTAGCCGACGAAGCCGCAACGCTCGCGTTGGCGCGGCGCTTTGCCGGTTCGTTGCGCGCGCCCTACTCGGTGGCGTTGCTGGGCGATCTGGGCGCTGGCAAAACCACCTTTGTGCGCGGTGTGTTGCGGGCACTCGGGGTGACCGGCACGATTAAAAGCCCAACCTATGCTTTGGTTGAGAGTTACCCAACATCGAGGGGGGAGGTGCATCACCTTGATGCCTACCGTATTGAAAATGTCGAAGATTTCGAAGCGCGCGGTGGATTTGAGTATTTTGCAACGCCGTCAATTCGCTTTGTCGAGTGGCCACAGCGGCTGCATGGGGCAGTGGGTTTTGATGCCGAGATTCGCTTTGAATTTGAGGCCGAGGGTCGGCGGGTGACTGTTGTAATGAAGGCCGCAGCATGAACCGTCGCGACGCACTACGCCTGCTGGCCGCACTGGTTGCCGGCGGCACCGCCAGCCTTTCGCTAGCCGCCCCGCGAGTGCTTGCGGTGCGCGCTTGGCCGGGCAAAACCAGCACCCGCATCACCATTGAGTCTGATAGCGAATTGCGCTTTTTTGTGTCGTCGTTGGCGTACCCGAATCGCACCGTGGTCGACCTCAGTGACGTGCAAGCAGACGCAGCGTTTCAAAAGGCGCTTGAGACGCTGAAAAACGACACTGGCGTGCTGTTGCGTGCGCGAATCGGGCAGTACCGACCCGACACCGCTCGCTTGGTGCTGGAGCTGAAATCAGCGGCCGAAACGGCGGCCTTTGCGCTGCCGCCGGTGGGACAATATCGGCATCGTTTGGTGATTGATTTGATGCCCACCGACGCCGACGATCCCATCGCCACATTTCTGTCGAAGCTCGCTGAACGCGAAGCAACGCTCGAGCGCGCCGCCGCCGAAGTGGCCACGCCCGCGCTGCCCGCAACGCCTGAGCCGATCAAGCCAGTTGTGCCGCCCCCGATTGTTGCCGTCATCCCAACGCCGCCAAAAATCGCTGTGCGCCCCCCGTTAGCCAGCAACGTGAAACCGTTCGTAGTGGTGCTTGACCCCGGCCATGGCGGTGAAGACCCCGGGGCTATTGGCCCGGCGGGCACCTACGAAAAAGACGTGGTGCTGGCCATCGCGCGGCAGACCAAAGCGCTGCTGGAACAAGACAACCGAGTGATCGTCTTCATGACCCGCGAAGAAGACGTGTTTGTTCCCCTAGGCGAGCGCGTGCGCAAAGCGCGCAGCGTGAACGCCGACGTGTTTGTGTCGATCCATGCCGACGCATTCACGCGCCCCGACGCCCGCGGCTCGTCGGTGTTTACGCTGTCGGAGCGCGGCGCCAGCAGCGCGGCGGCCAAGTGGATTGCCGATAAAGAAAATCAGTCAGATTTAATTGGCGGGGTACGACTGATGGGACGCGATCCGATGCTGGCAAAAATGATCCTTGAGATGAGTCAGTCGATCACCAACGCGGAGTCCTTGAAACTTGGGCGCGGCATGATCGGCGAATTGAAGCCGGTCAACAAGATGCACAAAAACGCGGTGGAGCAGGCGGGTTTTGCGGTGTTGCGCTCGCCCGACGTGCCGTCGATTTTGATCGAGACCGCGTTCATCTCGAACCCGGAAGAAGAGCTTAAGCTCGCCAGCGCGAGTCACCAGCTTAAGTTGGCGCGAGCGATTCGCGGCGGGGTGCGAAAATTCTTGGCCACACAGCAGATGCGTACGTAATTTTTGGTATCACTTTTTCCTGAATGTGCTGTTTATCAGCGTGCAGCACAATAAATCAGCTTAAGGATACGCAGATTTATTCACTCTTTCGTCGTTCCGGCGCAGGCCGGAATCCATGCGTCCCTGCCAATGAATAGGCAATGTCGGGCGTGGGAACCGGCCTTCGCCGGGGAGACGAGTAAATCCGTGTTTCCTTAAGCCGACTTTCATCGTTTTATTCTGTTAAGCCCATACAAGTCGGGCGTTTAACCATTAAGTTGTAGGGTAATTTCAACAATGGCATCCAGTCTTTTAGCCCTCATTGACGACATCGCTACCGTTCTTGATGACGTCGCGATTCTTACCAAAGTCGCTGCCAAAAAAACCGCTGGCGTGTTGGGCGACGACCTCGCTTTAAACGCACAACAAGTCTCCGGCGTCGCCGCCGATCGCGAGCTGCCAGTGGTGTGGGCGGTGTTTAAAGGGTCGGCCCTGAACAAGGCGATTCTGGTGCCTGCGGCACTCGCCATCAGTGCGTTTGCGCCGTGGGCCGTGACGCCGTTGCTGATGTTGGGCGGCACGTTTCTTTGCTACGAAGGCTTCGAAAAACTCGCACACAAATTCATTCACAGCAAAGCCGAGGAGGACGCGCATCACAAGGATTTGGTTGAAGCATTGGCTGACCCGAAACTGGACTTGGTCGCTTACGAAAAAGACAAAATCAAGGGCGCGATTCGCACCGATTTCATCCTCTCGGCCGAGATCATCGCGATCACTTTGGGCACCGTTGCCGAGTCGTCTTTTCTCACCCAAGTGAGCGTGCTGGCCGGCATCGCCATCATCATGACTATTGGCGTGTACGGACTGGTTGCGGGCATAGTGAAACTCGATGATGGCGGCCTAGCCTTGAG
>JACMNN010000252.1 GCA_014378555.1 Burkholderiales bacterium
GTGGCGGAATGGATTAGAGCTCGGCACGCGCGCAGCGGATGACGGGGAAGATGGGGACCAGCGGGTGGCCAATGCTGCAAATTGCCACAAGTCCGCAGGCGCGGACGCGACGCGGATGGGCCGTGCGTATCGGGGACCGCGCGCTATTGCGAAAGCAGAAAATTCACCCGTTGTGAGAACTCTTGCCGGGCGGGTTCGCCCTTTGACTTGGCAATGGCCGATTCCACCTTCTCGCGTAGCGCCAACAACTCCTGCGCCGACATTGCGCGCTCGACTTTGAGCACCAGCAGCACGCCACGAAGCCCCAAATTTGAAACTGCGCGAACAAACTCTGGATACAACAGTTTTTGTAGCTCTGCCTCGTCGCTGGTGTGCGTTGCTTGAAGGGTCGAGACGTCGGCCATGGGCGCAGACAGGGGCTGTGCGGCGCGCGCCAAAGGCATTGATGGTGACGCGGAGGGGGCTAGCGCTCCAGCGTCGACCACTTCGATAAAGCCCATTTCGACCAAGCGCGCCAGTCCGTCGCGACCCACCGGCAGTTGCGACGCCATTTGGCTGTACTCCGCCGCAGTTTTGTCGCCGTACACGAGTAACAGTAGCGTTCGCAAAGGTCCGGGCAAATCCACGCTGCGGCCCGCGAGTGCCGTTCGCCCAGCGGCGCTCTTTTGTATCTTGTCTCCTGGCTGCATGGTCATTCTTAAGATGTCTTACATGACCCTTACAGTCTACGCCTAACAAATGCAGGTTCAACGCTTTCATAGCTGCGGATTACCCGCGTTGTTGCAACGCTACAAATGGTTGATCTTCCGGCCCCACGTAATTTGCACTTGGCCGAATGATCTTGCCGTCGATGCGTTGCTCGATGACGTGTGCGGCCCAGCCGCTGGTGCGCGCGATAACAAACAGCGGCGTGAACATCGCTGTTGGCACGGCCATCATGTGATAGCTCACCGCACTGAACCAGTCGAGATTCGGAAACATTTTTTTGATGTCCCACATCACCGTTTCTAGGCGTTCGGCGATGTCAAACATCTTCATGTCGTTGCGCTCTTTTGACAGATTGCGCGCGACTTCTTTAATCACTTTATTACGCGGGTCGCTCACGGTGTAGACCGGGTGGCCAAAACCAATCACCACCTGTTTCGCCTCAACACGGGCTTTGATGTCCGCCTCGGCGTCGTCCGGCGTGTCATAGCGCTTTTGCGTTTCGAACGCGACTTCGTTGGCGCCGCCATGCTTCGGGCCGCGCAGTGCGCCGATACCGGCGGTAATCGCGCTGAACATGTCGGAGCCGGTGCCGGCCACCACGCGCGCGGCAAAAGTGGATGCGTTGAACTCGTGCTCGGCATAAAGATTCAGCGACACATGCATGGCCTTCACCCAGCTCTCCGGGGGCTTCGCGCCATGCAGCAAATGCAGAAAGTGCCCGCCGATGGAGTCGTCGTCGGTCTCAACGTCAATCCGTTTGCCGTTGTGGCTGAAGTGATACCAATACAACATCATCGAGCCGAGCGAGGCCATGAGCTTGTCAGCAATGTCTTTTGCACCGGGATGATTGTGGTCGTCTTTCTCGGGCGACACGCAACCGAGCACCGACACAGCGGTTCGCATCACATCCATCGGATGCGCGCTCGGCGGCAGTTGCTCAAGGGCCACCTTCACTGTAGCGGGAATGCCGCGCAAGGCTTTCAGTTTGGTTTTGTAGCCTGCCAGTTCGGCCACCGTCGGCAGCTTGCCGTGAACCAGCAAATACGCGATTTCTTCAAATTCGCAAACGTTGGCAATGTCCAAAATGTCGTAGCCGCGATAGGCCAAGTCGTTGCCGGTGCGGCCGACGGTGCACAGTGCGGTGTTGCCGGCGGTGGTGCCTGAAAGGGCAACCGATTTTTTAGGTTTGAACGCTCCGGTGGGAGCCGCGGTTTCAGTCATTTTGTTTTCCTTGGTGGTTGCAATCTAGCTGCGCCCAATTAATACTTACTAGAGCTTTTTGTCCCGACGCTTGTGGTGACGCTCGGTGGGCAAGGGGTGCCCACCCGCAAACCATGTTCACTTCTTTGCCGCAAACAAAGCGTCCAGCTTCGACTCAAACGAGCGATGGCCAGTGCAGTCATAGAGCTTGTCACGGCGTGTCGCCATGCGTGCGTGCAGCAAGGTAGCGTGGGCACCCCGTGCCCACGCTACGAATTTAGGCCACATCGCGCTCAACTTCCGCGATCAACTTTTCGTCAACGCCGCGCTTTTTGAGCGCCTCCATGATGCGCGCGTGCTTGCTGAAAACGTACTCGGCTTCGTCTTTGCGCAGGCCGTCGCTGATGTAGGTTTTGAGCAGCGCTTGGTAGCCGGAAAAGCCTTTTTGTGGAGCAATATTTTTCATGCTGTCGACCACGTCCACTGGAATGCGCAGCGTGATGGTGGTCATTTCGCGGTCGCGGGTGAGGCGGCGTTTAATGAGATCAGGAATTGCCATAGAACGTCCTTTCTTGCGAGGTGGCCTGGCGTGCAGAAATCATCCGCACCGCGTCCCCCTCGATTTCGATGTGAACGATGAACAACAGCTGTCCGGTGTAATTTCGACCCAGTAATGCGTTGCGCGCCTCATCGGTGCGTGTCGCGTCGGTGAGACGAAAGTCAACGTCAAAAAATGCCTCTGCCGCGTTCTCAAAATGGATACCGTGTTTGGCATGATTGGTCGCTCCCTTCGCCGCATTCCATCGAAACAGCAAACCACCCAACTCAAATTCAATGTCCATGCGGATTATCGTTGTTTGTATTTAATTTGTAAATACATTCACGAATCACTTCTTCGCCGCAAACAAATCATCAAGCTTCGACTCAAATGAGTGATAGCCAATGCGGTCGTAGAGCTCGTCGCGCGTTTGCATCGTGTCGATCACGGCTTTCTGGTGTCCGTCGCGGCGAATCGCTTGATACACGTTCTCGGCCGCCTTGTTTGCCGCGCGAAACGCGGACAGCGGATAGAGCACGATGCCGCAACCGGCGCTCTGCAACTCTTCAACCGTGAACAAGGGCGTCTGGCCGAATTCGGTGATGTTGGCGAGTACCGGAACCTTCACGGCATCAACGAATTTGCGGTAGGTCGGCAGGTCGTAGGCGGCTTCGGCGAAGATGCCGTCGGCACCGGCCTCCACGCATTTGATCGCGCGCTCGATGGCCGCGTCCACGCCGTGAACTTGAATGGCATCGGTGCGGGCAATCAGGAAGAAATCAGGATCGGTTTTAGCGTCGGCGGCGGCTTTCACGCGGTCCACCATTTCGTCGGTGGTGACGATCTCTTTGCCTGGTCGATGGCCGCAGCGCTTGGCGCCGACCTGGTCTTCAATATGGCACGCCGCTGCGCCAAATTTAATCAACGCTTTCACCGTGCGCGCAATGTTGAACGCACTTGGGCCGAAGCCGGTGTCGATGTCCACCATCAGCGGCAGGTCGCACACGTCGGTGATGCGGCGCACGTCAGTGAGCACATCGTCGAGATTGTTGATTCCGAGGTCCGGCAGGCCGAGTGAGCCCGCCGCAACGCCGCCGCCCGACAGGTAAATCGCTTTAAAACCCGCACGCTTGGCAAGCAGGGCGTGGTGGGCGTTGATGGCGCCAATCACCTGTAGCGGTGATTCGGCTTTGAGGGCGGCTCGGAACGCGGCGCCCGACGATTGCACTGACATCAGCTTTTCCTTATATGCCCCTCTAAGCCGGGGCTCGGCGCGGTATTGCCCGCTTATCGACTTTTCAGGTTTTTAGTGTCTAGCCCCATATGATGTGAGGCTTACACAAAAAAGCTGTATCGCTAATCTGCCCCCTCTCCAGCGTGCCGGAAAGGGAGCCCGAGCAAATTACCCCAACAAATGCGCAATAGCGTCGCGCTCGTCGGTCAGTTCCTTCAATGTTTTGTCCATACGCGCACGGCTTGCAGCGTCGATTTCAATGTCGGTAACGCGGGTGTACTCACCGTTGGCACAGGTCACAGCAACACCGTACTGAATGCCTTCAGGAATGCCGTAGCTGCCGTCGGACGGCACACCCATGGTGACCCAGTTTCCGTTCGTGCCGAGCACCCAGTCGCGCATGTGATCAATGGCTGCGTTGGCGGCCGATGCAGCGGACGACACGCCGCGCGCTTCGATGATGGCCGCGCCGCGCTTGCCAACGGTCGGAATGAACACATCGTTGTTCCATGCGTCGTCGACCTTGTCTTTGAGCGCTACGCCGCCTGCGGTGGTGAGACGGATGTCTGGGTACATCGTAGGCGAATGGTTGCCCCAGACCACCAGCTTGCGGATGTCGGCGACGGCAACGCCGGTTTTTGCTGCGAGTTGCGACAGCGCGCGGTTGTGATCCAGGCGCAACATCGAGGTGAAGTTTTTTGCCGGCAGGTCAGGCGCTGATTTCTGCGCGATGTAGGCGTTGGTATTGGCCGGATTGCCCACTACCAAAATTTTCACATTGCGGTCAGCCACGGCGTTCAGCGCTTTGCCTTGGGCGGTAAAGATGGCGGCGTTTACCTGCAACAGCTCGGCCCGCTCCATGCCAGGGCCGCGCGGACGTGAGCCCACCAACACAGCAAACTGCGTGTCTTTGAACGCTGTCATCGGGTCTGAGTGCGCCTCTAAGCCAACCAGCAACGGGAATGCGCAGTCGTCAAGTTCCATCATCACGCCTTTAAGCGCTTTTTGCGGGCCTTCAACTGGAACCTCGAGCAATTGCAGGATAACGGGCTGATCTTTGCCCAGCATTTCGCCGGAAGCAATGCGGAACAACAGGGCGTAACCAATTTGGCCAGCAGCGCCAGTGACGGCGACACGAACGGGAGCTTTCATTTCTCGATTTCCTTTTCTGGGGTGCGCAACGGTGTGCTTAACAGTAATAACCCTGAATTGTCGCGCAAACGGCCGACCTATTCCGCGATTGCTCAATTTGTGAATGTTGCACTGCGCAATTGACTAATTCAATTGGTATTATTTCTTAAAGACGAAAGCGCGTCAATGGCTCTTATGTCTTATATAAGACATAAGACTGCGAATTGCGAAGAATCCAGATTTACTGAATAATCCATGCATGAGCCAAGTCGCCATGATCTCTCCCACGCAATACCCGACCCCTGAGACGCCCTCGTTTCAGCCGCTGTATCAGCAGATTAAAGGTCTGCTGACGCAACGCTTGGAAACGCGCGAATGGCGTCCGGGTCAAGCCATACCCAGCGAACAGGACCTTGCCGCACAATTCAGCGTAAGCCAGGGCACCGTGCGCAAAGCCATCGATGAGCTTGCCGACGAAAACATCGTGGTGCGGAGGCAGGGCAAGGGTACGTTTGTTGCAACGCACACTGAGACCAAAAGCTCAATGTTCCGTTTTCTGCGGATGCGTCGCAACGATGGTCACGACGAATATCCCGCAAGCGAGCTGATTGATGTCAGACGAAGTCGTGCCACCGCCGACGTGGGCCGGAGTTTGGATTTGAAGGCCGGAGAGGCGATATTAATCTTGCGCCGCCTGCTGCGCTACAGCGGGGAGCCGACTGTGCTCGACGAGATTACGCTACCGGCCGCCATGTTTAAGGGCTTGACCAAAGAACGGGTCGATGCGCACGAGGGATCGATGTATGGTTTTTTTGAGACGGAATTTGGCGTACGCATGCTGCGCGCTGAAGAACAGGTCAAAGCGGTGACCGCCGACCCGACTACCGCTGAGGCGCTACGCGTGGGCATGGGCTCGCCGTTATTGTGCGTTGAGCGCATCACCTACACCTACGCCAACAAGCCGGTTGAATTTCGACGAGGGCTGTGCACCACACGCAGCCATCATTACGCCAACACTTTGAGCTAGATTTATTTTTACGGAGCGCATTGAATGACTGAAGTACCCACAGCACCTCTAGTGAAGAAGCGGGAACGACCCGTGTATCGCAACATCGGTTTCGCGCAGCTCGCAAATTACCGGTTGCCGATACCTGGTATTGCCTCCATTGTTCATCGCATCACTGGCATTGCCCTGTTCGTTTGCCTGCTGTTCCTGTTGGCTATGTTGCAGATGAGTTTGAAATCCGAGGCGGGATTTGAAGTTTTCCGTAGCATCATCTGGGCCAATCCAATTGCAAAAGTGGTGCTGCTTGGGCTACTGTTCGCGATTGTCTTTCACATGATTGCCGGGCTGCGGCACATGGTGCAGGACAGCACAGCGTGGATGGATTTATCTGCGGCTCGCACCTCCGCCTTTGGCGTGTTCGCGTTAAGCGCGGTCGTCACCGCGCTGGTCGCTTGGAGGCTTTGGTAATGGCCGCTTCATCAAAAGTGATCACTGAATGGTGGTTGCAGCGCGTTACGGCCGTGGTCATTACGGCCTATGTTTTTCTGGTGTTGGGATTGCTCATGGTTAAAGGCACGCCGAACGCGATGCAATGGCAGAGCTTGTTTGCCAACACCGGCTTCAAACTGGCGACTTTGCTCGCCATTCTTGCCACCGCGTACCACGGGCTGGTGGGCGCGATGCACGTCTGGCCGGATTACGTTAAAAACCGAGCCGTGTTGGCGGTTTTGAACGCCTACACTTGGCTGGCGGCAGCAGCGGTCGCGCTGTGGTCGGTCTACATTCTTTTTGGTACGAAATAAAGGCTCGAAGTTTTATGGGTCTCACAGTTCACAAGTACGATGCAGTAGTCATCGGCGCCGGCGGTGCCGGTATGCGTTGCGCGCTGCAATTAGCGCGCGCGGGTTTGCGCGTCGCTGTTCTCTCCAAAGTGTTTCCGACACGCTCGCACACCGTTGCGGCGCAGGGCGGAATCGGGGCGTCTCTCGGTAATATGGACGAGGACAACTGGCACTACCATTTCTACGACACGGTAAAAGGTTCTGACTGGCTCGGCGATCAGGACGCCATTGAATACATGTGTCGCGAAGCGCCGAAAGTCGTCTACGAACTAGAACACATGGGCATGCCGTTTGACCGCAACCCGGACGGCACGATTTATCAGCGACCATTCGGCGGTCACAGCGCCAAGTATGGCGAAAAGCCAGTGCCACGCGCCTGCGCCGCTGCCGACCGCACCGGCCACGCCATGCTGCATACGCTGTATCAGCAAAACGTCAAAAGCAAGACCACATTCTTTGTTGAATGGATGGCGCTTGACATCATTCGCGATGCGGACGGCGACGCGGTAGGCGTCACAGCACTGGAAATGGAAACTGGCGACGTTGCTATTTTTCATGCGAAGTGTGTTTTGTTTGCAACTGGCGGCGCGGGGCGAATTTTTGCCGCATCGACCAACGCCTTCATCAACACCGGCGATGGGCTGGGCATGGCGGCGCGGGCTGGTATTCCATTGGAAGACATGGAGTTTTGGCAGTTTCATCCGACCGGCGTTTATAACGCGGGCGTTTTGCTGACCGAGGGCTGCCGCGGCGAAGGCGCCATTCTGCGCAACAAAGACGGCGAACGCTTTATGGAGCGCTATGCGCCGAAGCTTAAAGATCTGGCGCCGCGCGATTTCATCTCGCGCTGCATGGACCAAGAAATTAAAGAAGGCCGCGGTTGTGGTCCGAATGGTGACTACATCGCGCTCGATCTAACCCACCTCGGCGCCGAGACGATCATGAAGCGCCTGCCCTCGGTGCACGAGATTGGCAAGAACTTTGCCAACGTCGACGTGATCAAAGAATCGATCCCGGTGGTGCCAACCATCCACTATCAGATGGGCGGCATCCCGACCAACATTCATGGTCAGGTGGTGGTTCCGAAAGATGGCAACCCGAACTCCGTCGTCAACGGACTCTATGCCATCGGTGAGTGCTCCTGTGTGTCGGTGCACGGCGCAAACAGGTTGGGTACCAACTCGTTGCTGGACTTGCTGGTGTTCGGTCGCGCCGCTGGCAATCACCTGGTTGATACCGCGTTGGCCAGCCGCGCGTTCAAACCGTTACCCGCTAACGCAGGGGACTATTCGCTTGCGCGCATCGACAAACTAGACAGTTCCAGTGGTGGCGAATATCCGCAGGACGTTGCCAACGATCTGCGTAAATCCATGCAGTTGCATGCGGGTGTGTTCCGCACCCAAAAGACGATGGACGAGGGTGTTGTGCAAGTGCTGGCTATCGCCCAGCGCGCCGAAAACCTGTCGCTCAAAGACAAATCGAAGGTGTTCAACACGGCCCGAATCGAAGCGCTTGAAGTGGCAAACCTGATGGAGTCTGCCAAGGCGACTATGGTTTCTGCTGCAGCCCGCCATGAAAGCCGTGGCGCGCACTCGGTGGATGATTACAGCGACAGCGCTGAGTTTCCGCTCGGCCGTAACGACAAACAGTGGATGAAGCACACGCTTTGGTATTCCGAAGGCAATCGCCTCGACTACAAACCAGTGAATCTCAAGCCGCTCACCGTTGATTCAATTCCGCCCGTCAAGCGCACGTTCTAAAGAAAAGCAGTACCCATGAACAAACGGACTTTCGAAATCTATCGCTACGATCCCGACGCGGATGCCAAGCCCTACATGAAGACCTACGAGGTTGAATTGGACGGCTCCGAACGCATGCTGCTCGATGTGCTGATGAAGCTCAAAAAGCAGGATGATTCGATCAGCTTCCGCCGCTCGTGCCGCGAAGGCGTTTGCGGTTCTGATGCGATGAACATCAACGGAAAAAATGGTCTGGCCTGCCTGACCAACATGCTCACGCTGCCGAATAAAATCACGCTGCGACCGCTACCGGGCTTGCCTGTGGTGCGCGACCTGATCGTCGATATGAGCCAGTTTTTCAAGCAGTATCACTCGATCAAACCGTATATCGTTAACGACACGGTGCCGCCAGAAAAAGAACGCCTGCAGTCGCAGCAAGACCGTGATGAACTTAACGGCTTGTACGAGTGCATTTTGTGCGCCTGTTGTTCAACCAGTTGCCCAAGTTTTTGGTGGAATCCGGACAAATTCGTGGGTCCAGCCGGACTTCTCGCGGCGTATCGTTTCGTGGCTGACAGTCGCGATCACGACACCGATCAGCGGCTCGACAATTTAGAAGATCCGTATCGTTTGTTTCGCTGCCACACCATCATGAACTGCGTGGACGTGTGTCCGAAGGGCCTCAACCCGACGCGCGCTATTGGCAAGCTCAAAGAGATGCTCGTCAAGCGAGCGGCCTAAGCTGTGATCACCGACCTTGAACTCTCCAAATTGCGCTGGCGCTGCCGCCGCGGTTTTTTGGAGAACGATCTAATTCTTACCCGTCTGCTTGAGCGTCGCGGTGCGAATTTTTCGACTGAGGAGCACCAGCAACTGTTGTCGTTGATCGCGCTTGATGACAATGATTTATGGGAAATCATCGCCGGTCGAACCGATGTGTTTCCTGCCGGTGCAGATGCCATGGTGGCAACCTTGCGCCAGACCCGTATTACGCATTAAAAAACTGTTGTTAAGCGCGTTTTTTGTAGCGCTAACTTTGATCACTGAATATCGAACCGGAAAACACCAATGACTGCACCCACGACCGCAACGCTCTCCTTCAGCGATGGCTCGCCCAGCGTTGATTTTCCCATCCTTAAGGGGACCGTTGGCCCTGATGTGATCGACATCAAAACGCTATACGCAAAAACCGGTAAATTTACTTACGATCCAGGCTTCATGTCGACCGCGGCGTGTCGTTCAGCGATCACCTACATCGACGGCGACAAGGGCGAATTGCTGTATCGCGGCTACCCGATCGAACAGATCGCAACCAATTGTGATTACCTCGAAACCTGCTTTCTGTTGCTCAATGGCGAGCTGCCAAATCTTGAGCAGAAAACGGCGTTTGTCGACAACGTCTCCCATCACACGATGGTGCACGAGCAGATGCAGTTCTTCCTGCGCGGCTTCCGTCGCGATGCCCATCCGATGGCGATCTTGACCGGGTTGGTCGGCGCAATGTCGGCGTTCTATCACGACACACTTGACATCAACAATCCTGAGCATCGGCACATTGCTGCCATCCGCTTGATCGCCAAGATGCCAACGTTGGTGGCCATGACCTACAAGTATTCGGCGGGCCAGCCGATGATTTATCCGCAGAACGATCTCTCCTACAGCGCGAACTTCATGCGCATGATGTTCGCCACGCCGTGCGAAGAATACAAAGTCAACGACGTGCTGGTGCGCGCGCTTGACCGCATCTTTATTCTGCATGCCGATCATGAGCAAAATGCGTCGACGTCGACCGTTCGTTTGTGTGGCTCGTCGGGCACCAATCCGTATGCCGCTATTGCCGCGGGTGTTGCCTGTTTGTGGGGCCCTGCACACGGTGGTGCTAACGAGGCTGCGCTGTCGATGCTGCTCGATATTCAGAAAAACGGTGGCGTTGAAAAAATCGGCGAATTCATCACCGCGGTTAAAGACAAAAATTCGAATGTGCGGCTGATGGGCTTCGGCCATCGCGTCTACAAAAACTACGACCCGCGCGCCAAACTGATGCGTGAGACCTGCTATGAAGTGCTCGGCGAGCTCGGTCTTAACAACGATCCGCTGTTTAAATTGGCGATGGAGCTTGAGCGTATTGCCTTGTCGGACGAGTATTTCGTGTCGCGCAAACTCTATCCCAACGTTGATTTCTACTCCGGTATCGTGCAGCGCGCGTTGGGCATTCCAACCACACTGTTTACAGCGATCTTCTCGCTTGCGCGCACCGTCGGCTGGATTGCTCAACTCAATGAAATGCTGGCGGATCCTGATTTGAAAATCGGACGCCCACGGCAGCTGTTCACCGGCACGCAGTCACGTAATCTGGTGCCACTGCACCAGCGCTAACGCGCTGCAATTCGCCGTCCTTCCCGCTGTCGTGGGAAGGACAGATAGCTACAAATCGTCACCCGACAGGAGTCCTTCTCCATGATGAACGAACTGCAACAAACATCCACGATCTTCGGCGGCAACATGCCGTACATCGAAGAACAATACGAAAACTACCTCGCCAATCCGGAATCGGTCGATGCGAAGTGGCGTGACTATTTCGACGTCATGCGCGCCGGAGCTAAGGACGTTTCGCACCAACCGGTCATCGATGCCTTTGCGGCGATGGCGATGTCGCGCAAAGCGGCGGTGGCGAGCATTGATGCGTCGATGATGGATAAGCAGCTGGGCGTGATGAAGCTCATCCACGCTTACCGATTCGTGGGCGGCCGGGTGGCCGACATTGATCCGTTGAAGCGGCAAGAAGTAGTGTTCATCAAGGAGCTTGATCATAAGCACCACGGCCTCGCCGACAGCGACATGGAGACCGAGTTCTCCACCGGATTGTTGCTGGTGAATGGTCAAAGTCGGGCAAAGCTTAAAGACGTTATCGCCACCCTGCGCACGATTTATTGCCGCAGCGTTGCCGTCGAGTACATGTACATGGCCAACGAAGACGAGCGCGAATGGCTGCGTATGCGGATCGAGTCGACGCAGCTAAAGCCAAGTTTTACGGTGGAACAAAAACGCCATATTCTTGAGCGACTGACCGCTGCCGAGGGCCTTGAGCGCTATCTGCACACCAAGTACATGGGCCAGAAACGCTTCTCAGGGGAGGGTGGCGACACGGTCATTCCGGTGCTTGACCACATGCTGCAAAAAGCGGGCGCTGCCGGTGTGCAAGAGACTGTGATTGGCATGGCGCATCGCGGTCGGTTGGGCGTTCTAGTCAATACGTTTGGCAAGTTGCCGGCTGACCTATTCGCGGAATTTGAAGGCAAGTACGACACCACGCTGTCGGCGGGCGACGTGAAATATCACAAAGGTTTTTCCAGCGACATCACCACGCCTGGCGGGCCGATGCACATTACGCTGGCGTTCAACCCATCCCACCTTGAAATCGTCAACCCGGTGGTGGTCGGTTCGGTGCGTGCGCGGCAGAATCGCCGCGGCGACAAGTTGGGCAAGCAAGTGCTGGGTATTTTGCTGCATGGCGATGCTGCTGTGGCTGGGCAGGGCGTGGTGCAGGAGACGCTGGCGCTATCGCAAACCCGCCATTACGGCACCGGTGGCACTATGCACATCGTTGTCAATAATCAAATCGGTTTCACCACCAGCGACCCGCGTGACGTGCGCTCGTCGTTGTACTGCACCGACATTGCGAAGATGGCCGAAGTGCCCATCTTCCACGTCAATGCAGACGACCCGGAAGCGTGCCTGCTGATCACTGAAATTGCGCTCGACTACCGCACCATCTTCCACAAAGATGTGTTCATCGACGTGGTTTGCTTTCGTCGCCTCGGCCACAACGAGCAGGACGAGCCGATGGTGACGCAACCGCTGATGTATAAAAAAATTCATCAGCATCCCGGCACCCGCAAGCTTTATGCGGACAAGCTTGAGGCCGAAGGCACCATCAATCCGGGCGAGGGCGACGTGTACGTCACCGCCTTCCGCGATGCGATGGACAAGGGCACGCACACCAATAAAACGATTTTGTCGAACTTTGTTGCACCCTATCAGCAAGACTGGGCCAAGTATGTTGATCGCAGTTGGACCGACACTGCCGACACCTCGCTGCCACTGCAAACAATTAAAGAATTAGCCAAACGCCTGACCACGATTCCGGAAGGATTTGTGCTGCAATCGCGCGTCGAAAAAATGCTTGCGGACCGCAAAGCAATGGGCGAAGGCAAGCTGCCGGTCGATTGGGGCATGGGCGAAAACCTTGCTTACGCATCCATCGTCAATGAAGGCATTGGTATCCGACTGTCGGGCGAAGATTGCGGCCGCGGAACTTTCTCGCATCGGCACGCTGTGTTTCACGATCAAGAGCGCGAAAAATGGGACAGCGGCAGCTACACGCCGTTGCAAAATATCCGAGACAAGCAGGGCGAGTTTCTCGTCATCGATTCAATTCTGTCGGAAGAAGCCGTGCTTGGCTTTGAGTATGGTTACTCGACGTCCGAACCGAATCAACTGGTGTTGTGGGAGGCGCAGTTTGGCGACTTCGCCAACGGCGCGCAGGTGGTCATCGACCAGTTCATCAGCTCAGGTGAAGTGAAATGGGGGCGTATCTGCGGCCTGGTGTTGCTGTTGCCGCACGGTTATGAGGGGCAAGGGCCAGAACATTCGTCGGCGCGTCCTGAGCGCTTTCTACAGCTCTGCGCTGAGCACAACATGCAAGTCGTGGTGCCGTCGACGCCGGCGCAGTGCTATCACATGATTCGTCGTCAGATGCATCGTGAATGGCGGCGTCCGTTGATCGTGATGACACCGAAGTCGCTGTTGCGGCACAAAGAAGCCGTCAGCACGCTCGACGAGTTGGCCGACGGCACGTTCCAGTCGGTGATCGGTGAGACCGAGAAAATTGTTGCCAAAAACGTCAAACGGGTGATCGTTTGTTCGGGCAAGGTCTACTATGAATTGCTCGCCCATCGCCGCGATCAGGACATCAAGGATGTCGCCATCGTTCGCTTGGAACAGCAGTATCCGTTTCCGCATGACGACTTCAAATCGCAGCTTAAGAAGTTTCCAAATGCGCATGAAATCGTGTGGTGTCAGGAAGAGCCGCAAAACCAGGGCGCGTGGTATCGACTGATGGCCTACTTCCGCGCTGACGTGAAGCCGGAACAGGTGTTGCTGTATGCCGGTCGTGCGGTCAGCGCGTCGCCTGCGGTCGGCTACCTGTCCAAGCACAACGCGCAGCAGAAAGAACTGGTTGAAAGCTCGTTCAGCTCCAAGCTCGGCACTGGTCAGATGATGACTAATCTCTAGCCATTGTCATTTTGAGCGATGTCGCAATATCAGGTGGCAAACGTCATCGCTCAATGATTTTTATATTTTTTGCAACCTGATCCTTCGCTACGCTCAGGATGACCAAGAGCGGATTGGAATTTACTATGTTGATTGAAATAAAAGTCCCGCAACTCGCCGAAGGCACGCCGGAGGGCACGCTTGCGGCCTGGCACGTCAAGCCGGGCGAGGCGGTCAAACGCGACCAGAACCTGTGTGACATCGAGACCGACAAAGTGGTGCTCGAAACGCCAGCGCAGGCCGATGGTGTGCTGGTTGAAATCAAGGTTCAATCGGGCGCCACCGTTACCTCGGGTGTAGTGCTCGGGGTCATTGATACTGAGGCGAAAGCGGCTGCTGTTGCTGCGGCCCCCGTCGCAGCAGTGGCAGGGGCGGCACCGTCCGCCGCAACGGCTCCGGGCGCATTACCCGCGGCGAAGAAAATGATGGCGGATCAAGGCATCGATGCGTCAAGCGTCGCAGGCACCGGCCGCGGCGACCGCATCACCAAAGGCGACGTGATTGCAGCCGTTGAGGCCAAGCCGGCACCGGTCGCCGCCGTGCCTTCGCCAACCGCCGCGTCAGCAGCCAGACCCGCCGCCGCCCCCGCGCCAACCTTCGCGCCCCCGGTCAGCGTTCCGCTCGGCAACCGCCCCGAACAGCGCGTACCGATGACCCGCCTGCGTATGCGCGTGGCTGAGCGTTTGGTGCAAAGCCAATCCACCGCCGCCATCCTGACCACGTTTAACGAGGTCAACATGAAGCCGGTGATTGACTTGCGCAACACCTACAAAGACAAGTTCGAAAAAGTCCACGGCGTCAAGCTCGGCTTTATGAGCTTCTTCGTCAAGGCCGCGGTTCACGCGCTCAAGATGTACCCAGTGGTCAACGCCTCTATCGACGGGGCAGATGTGGTGTATCACGGCTACTACGATATCGGCATTGCGGTGGGCTCGCCACGCGGCCTAGTGGTGCCCATTCTGCGCGACTGCGATCAGATGAGCATCGCCGAAATCGAAAAGAAAATTGCTGATTACGGCAAACGCGCAGGCGAAGGCAAGCTCGGCATCGAAGAGCTAACCGGCGGCACCTTCACCATCAGCAACGGCGGCACTTTTGGCTCCATGCTGTCCACGCCCATCATCAATCCGCCACAAAGCGCGATTCTTGGCGTACACGCGACGAAAGACCGTGCTGTGGTTGAAGGCGGACAGATCGTGATTCGGCCAATGAACTATCTGGCTATGAGCTACGACCATCGGATCATCGATGGACGCGAAGCGGTGTTGGCGCTGGTGGCGATGAAAGACGTTTTGGAAGATCCGGCGCGGTTGTTGTTAAATTTGTGATGTTTAAAGACACCCCAACGTCGGTTCGTGTTTGGCAGGTTGTTTTTGCACTGATAGCGTTATCAAACCTGCCAAATGTGCTCGGCGGTGCGGAGGCATCATCAACGGGATGGATGGGCTTTTTCGGCTTCGCCTTGTTCTCGGTGTCTTACGAATTCAGACATCGCCGCGTCGTCGCTGCAACACGTGGCGACATGCAGAGCATGGGCCGCATTGAGCTGGCCACGATGGTTGCTGGCGGCGCGTTGATCGTGATTCGACTGGGCATCCGCCTGATGGCATAAGTATGGCGCCTGCCGAGTAAGCGGGTAGGGTGGGCACCCCGTGCCCACCGTGACGATTGATGGGCACGGGGTGCCCACCCTACGAAAGATGGATATGGATCAATTTGACGTTGTAGTAATTGGTGGTGGCCCCGGCGGCTATGTGGCGGCGATTCGCGCCGCGCAACTAGGCTTTAAAGTTGCTTGTATTGACGACTGGAAAAACGCGAAGGGCTTGCCTGCACCGGGCGGCACCTGTACCAACGTCGGTTGTATTCCTTCGAAAGCATTGCTGCAATCGTCCGAGCATTTTGATCATGCGCAACATCACTTCGCTGAGCATGGAATCACTGCGTCTGGAGTAACGATGGACGTGGCGAAAATGCTCGCGCGCAAGGACAAGGTTGTTCGGCAAAACAACGACGGCATCCTGTATCTGCTTAAGAAGAACAAGGTCACGTTCTTTCACGGACGGGGTTCTTTTGCGAGAGGCGCAACAGACGGCGTGTACCAGATTGATGTCACTGAGCCGGCGAAGATCAGCATTCAAGGCATGCACATCATCATCGCCACCGGCTCGGTTGCGCGTGCGCTGCCAGGTGCTGCATTTGATGAAAAACTGGTGCTGTCGAACGACGGCGCATTGCGTATTGGCGAGACGCCCAAGACCCTCGGCGTAATCGGCGCAGGCGTGATCGGACTCGAAATGGGCTCGGTGTGGCGACGCCTCGGTGCCGACGTCACCGTGCTCGAAGGTCTGCCCGTTTTTCTGGGTGTGGTGGATGAGCAGGTGGCGAAAGAGGCGTTGAAGCTGTTCACCAAACAGGGTTTGAAAATCAACCTTGGCGTCAAAGTCGGCGCAATCAAACCGGGCACCAACAATGTTTCGGTGGAATACACCACCGCCGACGGCAAGACGGAGAACGTCACGTTTGATCGCCTCATCGTGTCGATCGGCCGGGTGCCGAACACCAACGGACTGAACGCCGACGCGGCAGGTGTGAAGCTGGACGAACGCGGCTTCATTGCGGTGGATGGTGATTGCAAAACGACCGCTGCCAACGTGTGGGCGGTGGGGGACGTGGTGCGTGGCCCAATGCTCGCGCACAAGGCTGAAGAAGAGGGCGTTGCGGTCGCTGAGCGCCTTGCCGGTCAGCACCCACACATTGATTTCAACTGCATCCCGTGGGTCATCTACACCTCGCCCGAGATCGCTTGGGTCGGTCAGACCGAACAACAATTGCAGGCGGCAGGTGTCGCTTACAAGGCGGGCAGCTTCCCGTTCATGGCGAACGGACGCGCGCGTGCTTTGGGTAACACCGATGGCTTCGTCAAGATCATCGCTGATGCCAAAACCGACAAAGTGCTTGGTATGCACGCCGTGGGGCCGATGGTTTCTGAACTGATTGCCGAAGGCGTGATGGCGATGGAATTTGGCGCATCGTCGGAAGACATTGCGCGCATTTGTCATGCGCATCCCACGTTGTCTGAGGCGACCAAAGAGGCCGCACTGGCAGTGGATAAGCGTACTTTGAATATGTAGTTGATAACACCGTGTTCGCCAGAAGTGTTTCGGTCGTGATTTCTGCCTTCGCGGTGCTGGCAGCACTCTAAGGCGGGCCGACTTTCATGCTGCCCACCCTGCAAAAACTCTGCACCGACCGTGGCATCACGCTTGATGCCGCGCAACTTGGTGCGGCATCGCGATTGGCTCAGCTCAACGACGAGCTCACCGCGTTTCGCAACCAGCGCGCGTCGCTCATTGGCCGTGTCTTCACGCGTCCGGTGGCGCCCCGTGGCGTGTACTTTTACGGTGGCGTGGGTCGCGGCAAAAGTTTTTTGATGGACACGTTTTATGCGGTGACTAAAGTTCGCCGTAAAGTGCGTATTCACTTTCATGCGTTTATGCGCAATGTTCACGAGGATCTGCGCACGCTAAAGCATGAGGCTGATCCGCTGGTGGCGGTGGCCGAGCGGTTGGCTGAACGTTATCGGTTGATTTGCTTTGACGAGTTTCACGTCAGTGATATTGCGGACGCGATGATCCTGGGGCGTTTGTTGTCACACTGCTTCGACCACGGCATCGTGTTCGTGATGACGTCGAATTACGCCCCAGACAAACTTTATCCCGAAGGTTTGCAGCGGCAAAACTTCTTACCGACGATCGCGTTGATTAAAGGCAACATGGACGTTGTTGAGATCGACAGTGGTGTGGACTATCGCCGCCGCACGCTTGAGCAGGACAACGTCTATCACTGGCCGTTGAGTGTGGAAACCGATGCACGGCTCGCAGCAACCTTCGCGCGCGTCGCGACGACGAAGCCCGCGCCCGATAAAAAAATCACCCTTTATGGCCGCGATATTGCTTTGCGCAAACGCGCAGAAGGCGTCATCTGGTTCGACTTTGTGGCGCTGTGCGAAACGCCGCGTTCGCAGAACGATTATCTGGAGCTGGCACAGGCCAATCACACGTTATTGTTGTCCAACGTTCCGATGCTGCGCAGCAAAGACGGCAACGTAATTCGCCGATTTACGCTGCTGGTGGACGTTCTGTACGACCATCGCGTGAAACTCATCATCAGCGCAGCAGCGTCGCTCACCGACATCTCAACAGTGGACGAAACGCTTACCGACAGCGACACGCGGCGCGTGTTAAACGAGTTCAGCCGAACGACATCGCGGCTGACCGAGATGCAAAGCGCGGAATATATGAGCGAAGCGCATATTTCATCGCTATCGCGGTAGCAAAGCGTTAAATAACGCTGAGTAGCTTTGCGCTGAAACGCCCGTCCATGCGGGGTTTAGATGCTAAAAAAGCGCAGGTCGACTTGCCGCATTTTGCCGGTTTAGCCCAGACCCGGCGCCAGTTCAGCCAAAAGCTGAAACGGATAGTTAGCCGATCAGCGCCGTGGTGATCCAGTAGGAAACCAAACCCACAACGATCGACAGCAGCCCAACCATTCGAAGCTGCCCGTCGTTTAACTGAGCCACTTTAGTCATCGTCTCCCGCCACACTTTGGGCGCGATAAATGGCAGCAATCCCTCGATGACAAGCACCAAGCACAGCGCGGCGAAAAACTCCACTTAACGCTGATTCGTATTCAGACTAAGGCGCACGCTATTTGCCCTTCGCACCGCTCTGCTTCAGGAACTTGAAGAAGTCGCTGCTCGGGTCAAGCACCATTACGTCGCCCTTGCTTTTGAAGGTTGCCTTGTACGCGTCAAGGCTGCGGTAGAACGAGTAAAACTCAGCGTTCTGGCCGTACGCACCGCTATAGACGGCTGCGGCTTTGGCATCGCCCGCACCCTGCATTTCCTGCGCCTTTTTGTAGGCGTCGGCCAAAATCACCTGTGCCTGTTTGTCAGCATCCGCTTTGATGCGCTCGCCTTCAGCAGCGCCGGTAGAGCGGGCTTCAGCGGCAACGCGTTGCCGCTCAGAGCGCATACGATCGAACACGCGGGTGGATACGGAGTCATCAAAGTCCACCCGTTTCAGGCGCACATCAATAATCTTGGCGCCGACTTTTTTGGCGTCGACTTCGGCAGATTCACGTACCGCAGCCATGATTTTTTCGCGATCGCCGGAGATCACTTCAAGCAGCGTGCGACGACCAAATTCTTCGCGCAGCAGCGAGGTAATGGTTTGCCCAATTCGCCGCTCGGCCTGCTTCTCATCGCCGCCTACTGCGCGATAAAACTCTTTAGCGTCGACGATTTGCCACTTAACAAACGAGTCCACCTGTACCGGCTGATTTTCTTTGGTGTTGAAACGCTCTGATTCCGGACTGTCGAGCGTGAGAATTTGTTTGCTGTATTTGCTGACGTTCTGAATGAACGGCAATTTGAAATTCAGACCGGGCTGGTCTTTAATAGCGACCACTTCACCAAGCTGGCGAACCATCGCGAATTCACGCTCGTCAACAATAAACAGCGTCTGTGAAAACGCGAAGATGATGACAAGAAAGGCGGTGAGGACGGGAGCGATTTTGTTCATGTTGGACTCCTGTTAATTACGTGACTCGCGGCCACCGCGTGCGGCGTCGCGCGCGGGCGTACGACCGCTGGCCGGATCGACCGCTGCGGCCGGATCGGGTAGTGCGGGACGTGCGGCCTCAGGTAGAGCGGCCGGACCCGCTGCTGCGGCACGGGTACTGTCCATCAGCTTATCGAGGGGCAAATAGAGCAGACTCTGGCCCTGCTTTTGATCCACAAACACTTTGCTGGTGTTGCCGAGCACCGATTGCATCATGTCGATATACAGCCGCTCACGGGTCACGCCCGGCGCCTTGTTGTATTCGCCGACGATCGAGGTGAAACGTGCGGCGTCACCCTGCGCGCGGGTCAACACGCTTTGTTCATAACCGGATGCTTCTTCAAGCAAACGTGAGGCGCGACCACGTGCCTCGGGGATCACGCGATTGGCATAGGCCTGACCTTCGTTAACCTGACGATCACGATCCTGCTGCGCTTTCACCACGTCTTGAAAAGACTCGATCACGGCTTCGGGCGCGGCTACCGCTTGCAGGTTTAGTTTGCTGATGGTGATGCCGGTGCCGTAGCGGTCGAGCAATTGCTGCATGAGTTTTTGTGTCGCGCCCGCAAATTCTTCGCGGCCCTGGTTAAGCAGGAAATCCATTTTGCGTTTGCCGACGACTTCGCGCATGGCGGTCTCGGCTGCTTGCACCACGGAGTCTTCCGGTTTGCGGTTGTTGAACAAGAAGGCTCTGGCATCCGACAGCGTGTATTGCACGGCGAATGCAATATCTATGATATTTAGATCTTCGGTCAACATTTGCGACTGCTTCGCATCGCGAGCGCGACCTGATGCTTTGCCGCCAATTTCAACCGAACGCACCTGATTCAAGTTGACCAGCGTTGCCGCTTCGATAGGCCACGGGAAGTGCCAGCGTGGGCCGGCGTCGGTAGTCTCAATGTATTTGCCGAAGCGTTGCACGATACCGCGTTTGCCCTCGTCAACGATGTAGAAGCCCGTGGCGAGCCACAGCAACACACCAATGATGGCCGCAATGAGCAGGCTCCCTGCTGCAAACTTGGGGCTGATGGTTGGGAATGATGGTCCGTTGCCACCACTACCGATTTTTCTTGGGCCTTTTTTGCCGCCAAAAATTTCGCTGACCCGATCGTTAACTTTTTTCATTAACTCATCGAGATCGGGTGGGCCGCTCGGCTTGTTGCCCGAGGGTGGGGGCGGCGGCGGAGGGGGCGAAGGGCTTGGCGGCGGCGGCGGCGTTGCGCCGTTGCCACCAGCAGCAGGTTTATCGCCGTCGGAGCCCGGTTTGCGGCCCCACTGCGGGTCATTCAACGAGAGCTTAATGTTCGATACGAGACGGCCCCACAAAGAGGACATCGAATTGCTTGTTTGGGTTTTCATACGGGCCATAATGCGTTTGTGCTCTGTGCGGTTTTCGCTTAAACGGCGTTGATCTGATCTTGCGTCAGTGTGTAATCAATAGATGGGCGCGGAAACCGCGCTTGCAAGGCGGCGCGCAGTTCAGGAATACCCGCCCCAGTCTTAGCCGACACGAACACGCGACTGGCAAGTCCGTTGTCACCCATTTCAACCCGCCCAGCATCGGTGCCGAGGCCCAATAGGTCGCACTTGTTGACCACGATGAGCTGCGGAATATCGGATGCGCCGATCTCTTCGAGCACCAAATTCACCGCCGCTATTTGCTGATCGCGCTGATCGCTGGCGCCGTCGACCACGTGCAGCAGCACGTCAGCCTCTACCGCTTCGAGCAGCGTTGCTTTGAAGGCGTCGACCAGTTCATGGGGCAGGTCGCGCACGAAGCCCACGGTGTCAGAGACAACCAGCGGCATGGCCTCGGCCACGTAAAGCTTGCGCACCGTGGTGTCGAGGGTGGCGAACAGTTGGTTTGCAGCAAAAATACCGGCTGAAGTGAGTCGGTTGAACAGCGTGCTTTTGCCCGCGTTGGTGTAGCCAACAATGGCAATCGAGCGAGTTTGCGAGCGATCGCGTTGTCGGCGCTGCGTTTGCCGTTGCCGATCTACTTTCGACAAGCGCTCTTTTAACGCACGGATGCGCAGCGTAATAAGGCTTTTGTCGATCTCGAGCTGCTTCTCGCCAGGGCCGCGCATGCCAACGCCACCGCGCTGCCGCTCAAGGTGAGCCCAACCACGCACCAGGCGGGTTGACATGTGCTCGAGTTGCGCGAGCTCGACGGCCAATTTGCCCTCAGCGCTGCGAGCTCGCTGGGCAAAAATATCGAGAATTAGAGACCTGCGGTCAATGACGCGGCAGGAAAGTGTTTTTTCAAGATTGCGTTCTTGAGCGCCGGACAGCGAATGGTTGAAAATGACCAATTCGGCGGCGTGCTCGGCGCAGGCAATGCCTACTTCCTCAACTTTGCCTTTGCCCGCATACAGCGCGGGGTCGGGGCGGTCGCGTTTGCCGGTGACAACGGCCGCGGTTTCAACACCCGCTGAGGCAGCGAGCGCCTGCAATTCTTCTAAATCGTCAGTGAGTGCCGCTTTGCCAAAAGCAAGCTGCACCAGCACTGCGCGGTCGTTTCCGGCGTGGCGATCAAACATGTTGGGTACATCCGTGCGTTCGTCTATCCGGCGAGAACCGGAGTTCAGAATTAAGGTGACGCGTGGATTTCTCGTAACTCATCAATTCCGACCGGTTATCACCCCGGCGCAGGCCGGGGCGGAAAGGCGAAATAAGAGCCGCGTCGATGGGGCGCTATTCAGGCGCTTCGTCTCCGTGTGGAATGGTCACTGCGCGAGCAGGAACAATCGTGGAGATTGCGTGCTTATAAACCATCTGGGTGACGGTGTTTTTAAGGAGAACGACGTACTGATCAAACGACTCTACTTGGCCTTGCAGCTTGATGCCGTTGACGAGGTAGATGGAGACTTGAACGTGCTCTTTGCGCAGCGTGTTCAGGAACGGGTCTTGGAGGGATTGCCCTTTATTGCTCACTTCTTATTCTCCGAAATTATTGTTGAATGATGCTTTGTTGTTAGTGACACGTATCACCAAAGCTTAGCGCTTCACAGCGTCAGATGGTGCTGGCTTTAGAGAGTTCAAGCATTTCCGTCGCTAAATACGACAATCACCATTAGTGAGCGCCGCCAAACATGGTTTAGCGTTTGCGCCGGCCTGACTTCTCATCTTCCACGTACGGATTATGCCCCGTCCGCAGCTCAAGCCGAAGCGGCGTGCCTTGCAGCTGAAACGCGTCGTGGAAGAAACGCTCCAGAAAACGCAAGTAAGTGGCCGACAGCTTGTTAAGCGAGGTGCCGTGGATCACCACCACCGGCGGATTGCTGCCGCCCTGATGGGCATAGCGCATTTTCGGTCGCAACACGCCGGCGCGCGGTGGTTGCTGTTTGACAATGGCGTCCTGTAACACGCGGGTTAACTTCGGCGTGGGCAGCTTCTTGAACGCGGCGGCGTGGGCTTTAGCCGCGGAGGCCATTACCTTGTCCAAGCCTTGCTTGGTCTTGGCAGAAATCACCAGCGTTTCGGCGTAATCGACAAAATACAGCTTTCGCTCGCAGTCCTCGTTGAGCGTTTTGCGCTGTTCGGAGTTTGCCGCGTCCCACTTATTCAGGCAAACCACCAACGCACGACCGGCATCCTGAATGAACGAAGCGAGCTGCACGTCATGGTCGGATACACCTTGCGTGGCATCGATCATGAACACCACCACGTTGGCGTCTTCAATGGCCTGCAACGTTTTGATGACCGAAAACTTCTCGATCACATCAGTGGTCTTGCCGCGCTTGCGCACGCCGGCGGTATCAATCAGCGTGTAGTCTTTGCCCTTATGGACGAAGTCCAGATAAATCGAATCGCGGGTGGTGCCGGGTTGGTCGAACGCGATCACCCGCTCTTCACCGATCAGTGAATTGACCAAGGTGCTTTTGCCGACGTTCGGATGGCCGACGATGGCGATTTTGGTTCGGGCCGGCGGTTCAGGCGCGAAGGCCACGCCTTCACCTTCTTCGCCGGGTTCGCCGCCAGGCACCATCTTGCCGCGCGCGTCGAGCTTGACCGGTTCGACCGGCTCATCGTCCTCAGGCACTTCCGGCGCACCAGGAATCGGTGCTTTTTCTTGTAGCGCCATCTCTAGCAGCGCGTTGACGCGGTCCCCTTGCGTCGCAGAAATGGCGTACGGCTCGCCGATGCCCAGCTCGTAGAACTCGGCGGTGACGCGGGCGTCGTTCATACCTTCAGTTTTATTGACCGCGAGATACACGGTGCGACCACGTTTACGCAGCAGGTCGGCGATTCGCGCATCCTGTGGCGTCACGCCGGCACGACCATCGACCAGGAAGATCACGATGTCCGCCTCGTCTAACGCTTGCAGTGTCTGCCGCGCCATTTCTTTGAGAATGCCTTCTTTAGCGACCGGCTCAAAACCTCCGGTGTCAATGACCACAAAGCGACGCTCGCCGGCGCGGCCTTGGCCGTACTGGCGGTCGCGGGTGAGACCGGGAAAATCCGCGACCAGAGCGTTACGCGACTTGGTCAAGCGGTTAAAAAGCGTGCTCTTTCCCACGTTCGGGCGGCCGACTAGGGCGATGGTGGGGAGCATGGGGCAGGGCTACTTTAAAGGTGAGATGTGCTCGCGGTGCGGTTCAGTTGACGTAACCAAAGCCACCGCAATGGATGGGAAATTAGCGCGCGGAAACCGCGGCCAACTGCCCGCTCTTGGTTTGCACTAGTGCGCCGTCACCGCTGGCAACTAAGCCGACGTCGGAGGCAAACGCTTCGCTCAAACCACGACCGGCGATCTTGCCGGTGTTCCGCTCAATGAGGTGGATCAGGCCGTCAGCGTCCTGAACGGCAACAAAATCACCGATCAACGCGCTGCCAGTGGCGCGGCGTCCAGCGAGGACGTCCTGCTTCCACACCGTGCCGCCAGTGGTTTTGTCGAAAGCTTGCAGAACCCCCTTTTCGTCGACGGCGTAAACGTATTTGCTGTCGAGCAACGGGCCGGTGAGCGAGCTTAAGTCGCGCGACCACAATAATGTTCCGCGCACCAGATCAAAGCAGGCAACGCGGCCCTGATAGGCACCAGCACAAATGCGCTCGGCATCCATCGCGGGACGGCCAACAACGTCGACGAGGCGTTCAAGTTCAGAAACGCCCTTCGGATTAGCCACGGTAGCTTCCCAGCCAATCGCGCCTGTCGCCGGGTCAATGGCCAACAGTCTGCCCTGCGGGGTGCCGATAAACACCGCTCCTCGGCCACTGACTGGAATGGCGCTTGAGCGCACCGTCAGCGCCGGTAGCGTTCGTTGAATCGCCCACTTGCGTTCGCCGGTTTTGGCGTCGAGCGCGGTCAACACGCCGTCGCCGCCAAGCACCACGACGGTGCTGTCGGTAATCGCCGCGGGTGCAATGACCTCAGAGCCGACCTTGCTGCTCCAAAGCAGCGCGCCGTTCAGGCCGAGCGCCACCACTTCAGCTTTGCTGGTGCCTACGACGATCATGTCTTGAGACGCAGCAACACCGCCGGAAACCGTGCCCTTGCCTGCTGGAACTTGAAAGCGTCCGACCACGGCACCGGTTTTTTCATCATGCACAAGTAGTGCGCCGTTTGGATGCGCGGCGTACACGCGACCGTTGGCAACCGCCGGTATCAAGCTGCTGGTTTGCTTGCCACCGAGCGCGCTTTGCCAAGCTGTGACCACATTCGCATTGCCAGTAACCGCGGGCAGTGGCAATACTTTTTTGTCACCGCCAAAGAATGAGAGCGAGCCGCATCCGCTGAGGGCGAGCGCGACCGTTAGCGGAAGGGCAACTCGCGCGAAACGGTTTAACGCGCTCACTTGGTGGCGCCTGCGGATGCAACTAGGGCAGACACCGCGTCCAATTTCACTTGCGTGTATTGTTTTTGCGAGCCTTTCGGGTCAAGCTTGACCAGCGCGGCTTCGTACGCTGTCTTAGCGTCAGCCGGTTTGCCCTGAATGTTGAAAATGTCGCCTTTCATGTCGAGGAAAAGCCCCGCGAACGCGTCACTGTGCTTCGCGTCGAGTGCGGCGATGGCGGCGTCATACTGCTTTTGATCGAGCAGCACTGCAGCAAGGCGCAGCCGAGCAATGCTCGCCAGTTCAGTTTCTTTGCTATTGGCTATAACCCAGTCGAGCTGCGCTTTTGCTGCCGGCAGATCGCCCGCGTCGAACGCAACTTTTGCCGCGAGCAGCGCACCGCGAGGCGCATAACCGGTGCCGGGGAATTTTTCGATGAGCTGGGCAACAGCGTCTTTGGCCTTAGCCGGTTCGTTCTTGCTCGCAGCGTCAGACAGCGCGAAGTACAGCGTACTGGCCTCGGCAGCCTGCTTGCCGGTGTAGTACTTCCAGCCCTGATTTGCCGCCACCGCCAATGCAACGACGGTGACCGCCGCGGTGAGGTAATTGCCGTAGCTCGACCACCATGCTTTTAGGTCGCCGAGTTTCTCTTGTTCGTCTAGATCGTATGCAGCCATGTTGGACTCTTAAGTTCTGAATTCGGGTCTGAATTCGGTTCTGTGATCGGGGTGTCTGACTAAGCGCGCAGGTGCGCCGTGACAGCAGAACCCGCAATTATCGCCTGTTCGCCCTGAATTGCTGCGCCGTGGACGTCACGCAGCGGTTTTACAGCCACCGTGCCGGTAGCCGCCTCGTTGTCGCCAATCACCAGCGCAAAGCGCGCGCCGCTGGCGTCCGCCTTTTTCATCTGGCTTTTGAAGCTACCCATGCCGCCCAAACTGCCGCCGTGCTGGGCCACGGCGAGGCCAGCATCGCGTAGCGTTTCAGCGAGTGCACTGGCAGCTTTTTGCGCGGCAACCCCGGCGTGGACGATGTAGGCGTCGAGCGTCGTCACCGGCGTGGAATCGCCCAGCATCATCAACACTCGCTCAACGCCCATGCCAAAGCCGATGGCGGGCGTAGCTTTGCCACCCAGTTGTTCGAAAAGGCCATCGTAGCGACCGCCGCCGCACACAGTAAGCGGCGATCCGAAGCGGTCGGTGACGAATTCGAACGCCGTGCGGTTGTAGTAATCCATGCCACGAACAATGCGTGGGTTAACGACGAACTGCACGTTTGCTTCAGTCAGCAGTTGCTGCAGGCCCTCAAAGTGAGCGCGGGATTCGTTTTGCAACGAATCGAGCAGGACCGGGGCGGATTTGTTCACCTCAATGACGCTGGCAACCTTACTGTCGAGGATGCGCATTGGGTTGCTGTGCAGGCGCTTCTTGGCTTCGTCGTCGAGCGCCGGCAGATTGGCCTCGTAGTGGGCGATGAGTTTGCTGCGATACGCGGCACGCTCGTCAACACCGCCGAGCGAATTGATCTCGAGTCGAACATCGTTAATGCCCAGTTCGCGCCAGATACGTGCCGTCATGATCATGATTTCGGCATCAACGTCTGGCCCGTCAAAACCAAAGCACTCTACGTCAAACTGGTTGAACTGACGATAGCGGCCCTTTTGCGGACGCTCGTGACGGAACACTTGGCCCAAGGTGTAGACACGCACCGGGCCGTTGTAGGTCAGGTTCGCCTCGACCGCCGCGCGCACCAAACCGGCGGTCAATTCAGGCCGCAAAGTAAGTTTTTCGCCATTCAGTTTGTCTTCGAAGGAATACATTTCCTTTTCAACAATATCGGTGACCTCACCAATAGAGCGGACAAACAGTGGCGTGTACTCGACAATCGGTGCCCGCATATTGCGATAACCATACTGGCGAGCCACGCGGGTGACGGTTTCCTCAAAAAACTCCCACTTGGCGGAGTCTGTGGGAAGAATGTCGTTCATTCCCCGGACGGCTTGTAGTTTTTCCATTGAATTACTTTAACTATTTTCTGGCGTGCATCGCACGAAACCCGCAGCGATAGGTTGCGCTCCGCACACCAAGCGTTAGCAGGTGCGCACAACGAACAGGATTTATCGAGGCAATCAACTCAGCAGCCCTTAAATGAATGCCCCGTTTAATTTGGGTAATCGGCGGATTTCGGCATTTATCGACTTGGCCAATAAACAGCATCTTTCCTTTAAGAAACGGCGGTTTTAGCCGAAAGCTGATGCGCGGCAACTCGTGCCCATAGGTTGTCCAATGGTTGCCGATGCCTAATTGTAGATTTATATTGATGATGTTTAATCGTACATTCCGGAGTTAGTGATGGCGCTACAGATCGCGAATCCCGTGGTAGTGGCCAAAGTCGCCGAGCTGGCCGCATTGACCGGGCTTTCCAAAACCGCTGCGGTCGAAAAAGCCGTGGACGAAATGCTGAGAACGAGCGCCAGCGCTGAACAGCGCAGAGCCCAGATTTACGCGCTGTTGGCTCAATTTGATCGAATCGCTCCCCAGCCCCGCCCTGAATCCGACATTGTGTGGGACGAACATGGCCTGCCCACGTGATCGCGGTCGACACCTCAGCGCTCGTCGCGATTGCGTTCGATGAGCCCGAACGTGACGCCTTCATTACACGAATTTTGGCGGCTCGACGCTGTTTGATTAGTGCCGCGACCTGGGGCGAAACGCGCATCGTCATTCGCAGCCGATGCAGTGAACAGGCTAACTACTATATCGAGGAGCTTCTGCGCTCCTCCTCGTTTGAAATAGTCGCTGTCAACGCGGCTGTTGCCGACGTGGCAGCGCGCGCCCATGCCAGCTTTGGCAATGGGAGCGGCCATCCCGCACAGCTCAATTTCGCTGATGTGTTTAGCTACGCTCTTGCTAAAACGCGCAATGTACCGCTGCTATTCAAAGGCAATGACTTTTCGCTTACTGACGTGCAGAGCTGCTCGGTGAGTTAAGCGTGTCGTTGCCTGTGGCAATCCGCAACGAAAAGTCGCGCCATAGGCGTGCTTACAACCGGGCGTCTGCCGGCGGATGATGCGCGGGTCGCTTGCTGTGTTTTCGGATCACCGCATCGCGCGGACCGAGCGTTGTCGCTGCGGAGAGTGACGCCACATTCGGCAACTGCTAGGGGCCCCGCCAGTAAGCTCCTGCCCCGTAGTCATTCACACAAGTCGCCATAAATCACGCCGCTACCGGCCGCGCACAATTTGCCACCAGTTTGCGCCCGCGCCGACCAATGCAACCAGCGCCGCCAAAACGCAGCCGGTACTTTGCGCAGAACTACGTGGATTTCGGGCCTCATGGATGTTGACACTACAGTCAATGGCGTTGCGCTGCTTGCCGGGCAGGATTCAACCTGCGATCAATCCCCAATACTGTTCAATTAAGTCCGTTCGCCCTGAGCGAAGCGAAGGGTTTGAGGCGTGGTCAAACCCTTCGCTTCGCTCAGGGCAAACGGGTTGGGTCGTTCGGCGAACACTCTCGGGTCAAGCTCCCGCCTACAGGTAGAAGCCGACCCTCTGCAGTCAAAGGGTGCAGCGCTTAAGCGTTGCGGAATTAAACATGAGCATTGGGGAGGCGAATGAATGACAAGACCTTTGGTTTGGCGAATGGTCGGGTTCGCCCGTCGCCGGCATTTCGAGCAACACGTGGTGCGGTGACTTCAGCAACGGCAATGCCGGCAGCTGCGCCCGCGGCGATATTTTCCAGGTCTGCTTGGTGCGCGGCGGACAGTGACCCTGCCTTTTCCGTCTTCGCGGTTCGCATCTAAGTCGACTTTAGGTGTAGGCGACGCCTTGGCGTCACCCGAAGGCTGACGTCATCATTAGAACCCCATTAGACGCGGACTCAACCGCGCTCACGGCGGCGACCCTGAATGAACCCGAGCACCAAAGTTTCATCGATGTGCTCACTGCGCTGCGTACCGTCTGCATTGGTTTGCCGACGCTTCAGCAAGCCCTTATGGTCGCATACAGACGGCAAGGCAATCGGGTGCGAGCACTCATGCGCTACAAGAGGGGCGTCTTGACCTTCCACATGGGTCCGCCCGACGAAAACCTGGTTGAACTGGCCTGCGACACCTTCAAAATTCACGGCGAAGGCAGCGGCCACTCGACGCAGCTTAACTTCGGCGAATTTTAGGTACTCGCTTTCCAATCTGACGGGCGTGCTGCTGTACGAGCAGCAATGACTTTATGCAGACCGATTTGCAGTTCCGCACCGTGGCTGGTGCTGCTCAATCGCTGTTTTTGCTCGCTTGATTTACGACAGCTATGCCTGCACGCGAATCGGAATAACTTTTGGAGTGTCTGGATGTCGCTGATCGGTCTGCCCCGATGATCTGGGCGACCCGTTGCCATAGGTGCGTTGCACATAGGCGTCCAGCATCGCCTGAAATTCTTCGGCGATGCGCTCGCCTTTAAGTGTCACAGTTTTTTTGCCATCTTCATAAACGGGCGCAACCGGTAACTCACCGGTACCCGGCAAACTGATGCCAATATTGGCCATTTTCGATTCGCCGGGGCCGTTGACTACGCAGCCCATAACGGCCACGCTCATTGATTCAACGCCGGGATGATGCTCGCGCCAGATGGGCATTTGCGCGCGCAAGTAGCTTTGCGTTTTTGCCGCGAGTTCCTGAAAAAATGTGCTGGTGGTGCGCCCGCAACCGGGGCATGCCGTGACCAGCGGCGTGAAGTTGCGCAGGCCCATCGTTTGCAGCATCTCTTGCGCGACGATCACCTCTTTGGCGCGGTCGCCGCCGGGCTCTGGCGTCAGCGAAACTCGGATCGTGTCGCCGATGCCTTGCTGCAACAAAATCGCCATCGCGGCAGTTGAGGCCACAATGCCCTTGCTGCCCATGCCCGCTTCGGTCAAACCGAGGTGCAGCGGGTAGTTGCAGCGCGCCGCCAGATCGCTATACACCGCGACCAAATCCTGCACGTCGCTGACCTTGCAGGACAGAATAATTTTGTCGCTCGCTAGGCCGACACTCTCTGCTAGCGCGGCAGATTCCAGCGCTGAAATCACCAGCGCGTCGCGCATTACTTGTTGCGCCGATTTCGGTTGCGGCAGCGCCGCGTTTGCGTCCATCAGGCGCCCAAGCAACTCTTGATCAAGGCTGCCCCAGTTGACGCCGATGCGGACCGGTTTTTGCTCGCGACAGGCGATTTCGATCATCTGCGCGAACTGCGTGTCGTGCTTGTCGCCGCGACCAACATTGCCCGGATTGATGCGGTATTTCGCAAGTGCTTTGGCACACTCAGGATAGTCGCGTAGCAACTTGTGGCCATTGAAATGGAAGTCACCCACCAGCGGCACATTGCAATGCAGCTTGTCGAGGCCGTCGCGAATTGAAGCTACCGCGGCTGCAGCTTCCGGCGAATTCACGGTGATGCGCACCACCTCGGAACCCGCATTAGCCAACGCGAATACCTGATCAATGGTGCCCTGAATGTCGGCCGTGTCGGTGTTGGTCATCGACTGCACCATGATCGGTGCCATGTTGCCAACGGCGCCGCCAACGCGGACGTGACCGATCAGCACTTGCTGCGTGACGCGGCGCGGTTGCGGAAGAAACGGGTTATTACTCAAACTAGCTTGACGCTATTCAACGCGAAAGCGTGCAACGTCGTTGCGTGTCAATTCGGCCATATCAAACGGTTTGCCGTCGATGCTGACGGTCACATTACCGGCATTGCCCACGGTGAACGACAGTGGCGGTGAGCCGGTAAATTCGCGCACGCCGGGCGCTGCTGTTTCAGAAAAAATAACGTCTCCCTTGCTGCGCACCTCCGTCCACGACTTGCCTTTGAACGTGATCGCAATGCGCTTATCACCGGGCGCCGGTGGCAAAGTGGCCGCTACTAGCGACGGTGGAACGGGAATAAGTGCTGTCGTCGCAATGTTGGCGACACCTTTGATATCCAGGGGCGGCGCGGCGATTGGGGCGTTCGCGGGTGCAATCACGGCACCGGAGGAGGCGGCTGGTGCGTCTGTCGCAGCACCGGCAACAGCGGCGGAAACCGCCGGCGCGGCGCCTGCCGACACCGCGGAAGCTTCCTTACTTTTCGCTGCGCTGGCTGCCAAAATTTTAGACGAGTCCCATCCGAACCAACGCCCGCCCTGAAAGTACAGCACGCCCACCGCGAGCGCTGAAATCAGCAGCAGCGGAACGAACCAGCGTGCCGGGCTAAAGCCATTTCGATCTTTCTCGCGCGCGATCTCGCCAATTGCTTCCGGCGTAGGCTTGAGCTGGTTGGCAGCGTTAGTTTGCGACTGATCAAGGCCTAAGCTGTCCGGATCAATTCCCACCAGTCGCGCGTAATTGCGCATAAAGCCGCGCGTAAAGGTGCGTTCGGGCAGGGCGCCCCAGTCACCGGTCTCGATGGCGGCAATTTGTCGTGGCGCAAGTTTTAGTTTGCCCGCGATGTCCTCTTGGGTGAATCCTGCACGCTCGCGACCTTGGCGAAGCGATTCACCGGGTGGGGTAATGCCTGCACCAAAAACGCTGGGTGTACTTTCGTCCATTGTCATTCGCAACCTCCTTTGGCCAGTTGCTCGTTCAGCGGCGAGTTGGCAAACCGTGACTTGAGCTGCTGCGTGTACGAGTCTTCAGCCGCGCGATCACCTAGGCGTTTTTCCGCGCAGGCTCCATAAAAAAACAGTTCCGCGCTTTGCGGCTGAGCACCGAGGCCCATCCGCACCTGCTGGCGGGCATCGTCTAGTCTCGCCGTTTTCAGCGCGATGGCGGCGAGGCCCTGATAGCCGCGTGAGTTGAACGGCTGGATTTGTACCAAGCGCGTGAAATACGTTTCGGCCGGACGAATCATTGCGCCTTCGAGCGCGCAACTGCCGGCGTTTTCGAGCGCGATTTGTGGCGTGGTGTAGAGCGGCAATTTGAGCGCAGCATCAAACTGTTCCAGGCCTTCCTTGACGCGATTTTGCCGACACAAATACGATCCGTAATTGTTGCGAATATCGCCCTCGGCCGGGGCCACCGAGACGGCAAGCTGAAACGCTGCATCGGCCTTAGCGTATTCGCCGAGATCGGCATGTACTAGGCCCAGAATGCTGTGTGCTACGCCGTAACGGGCGTCGAGTCGAATCGCTTCACGCAGCTCTTCAAGCGCCACGCTCATCTGGCCGCGTTGAAAATAGTTTGACGCGAGTTCGGTGTGTACTTTTGCGCGGTAACGCAGCGGATCGTCGGAACGATCCTGGGTGGCAGATTGGCTGTTTTCATCCGGCTGCTCGCGGTTGATCAGGCTGCTGCACGCCGATAACAACACCAACGCTAGCGCCGCCGCACTCAACGTACAAAGGTTTTTCAAACGTGTCACGCGTTTTCTCCCACAACATTCGCCATTCTCGCAGCATGTATGGCTATTGTCCGCCGCGTTCTGTCTTTTATTTGCCCCGCCAATTGGCCGCATGCCGCATCGATATCGTCGCCGCGCGTTTTACGAATCGTAGTCACAATTCCGGCGTCGGACAAGCAGCGCTGAAAGGCAAGGATTTGTTCGCGTGGCGACTTCTTAAATTCAGAATTGGGAAACGGATTGAACGGAATCAAGTTCAGTTTGCACGGCACCTGACGTGCGATTTTGATCAGCGCTTCGGCGTGCTCCCGCTGGTCGTTCACCCCGTCGAGCATTACGTACTCAAAGGTAATGAAATCGCGCGGTGCAAATTCAAGATAACGGTTGCATGAGGCGAGCAGCTCGGCAATCGGATAGCGTTTGTTGATCGGCACCAACATGTCGCGCAGCGCATCCGTGGGCGCATGCAGGCTGACTGCCAGCGCCACCGGGCAGCGCTTTGCCAACTCGTCGATTTGCGGCACCAGACCCGATGTCGACACTGTAACGCGACGCCGCGACAGGCCGTAGGCGTTGTCATCGAGCATCAGTTCAAGCGCGGGGACGACTGCCTCGAAGTTGGCGAGCGGCTCGCCCATGCCCATCATCACCACGTTGGTGACCGGTTGCACGCCGTCTAAGGTGCGGCCTATGATGCCTAAATCGGCTTTCAGCGTGCGGTCAGCGTAGCGCAGTTGACCGATGATTTCGGCGGTGGACAGGTTGCGGTTGAAGCCCTGTTTGCCAGTCGAGCAAAACGCACAATCGAGCGCGCAGCCGGCTTGGGACGACACGCACAATGTGCCGCGACCTTCTTCTGGAATAAACACAGCATCGACCGCGCTGCTGCCTACGTCAAACAGCCATTTGCGGGTGCCGTCGCTTGCGGTGGAATCACGGATTACTGTGAGATCGCGAATTTCCGCGTGCGCTGCCAGCGTTTCTCGCGTGCCTTTGGCGATGTCGGTCATGGCCGAAAAGTCAGTGACCTGCGATTGATGCAGCCACTTAAGGGTTTGTTTCGCGCGCATCTTCACACTGGACGGCTTTTCGCCGACCTGTGCGAAAAA
>JACMNN010000253.1 GCA_014378555.1 Burkholderiales bacterium
AAGCTTTCCGGAAGCACCACGGCGATGCCGCGCTCCAGCAGCCAATCTTTCGCCGCCTTGTGACGTGCGGTAAGACTGCCGTTTGCGCCGAGCCCGCCGCAACCGTGCAGCAGGATCGCCGCTGCGCCGGAGGCCTTGGCCGCGTCAGGCGTGAACCATTGCGCCCGCAAAGGTTTGTCATCACCGAGATGCGGTGCCGCGATTTTGATGTTTTCGGCGAACGAGGGCGTGGCCATCGCCAGCGCAAGTGTTGCAATCAACATGCTGACGGCCGCTGCGCGACGCGATAGCAAACGCTCCTCAGCGTTGCGAACAGGCGCATTCTGGTCGGATTTAAGTGCGGACATCCTCATACCAGCACCGTCTCGCCATCAGCCGGCAGTTCACGCGGCTTGCCGTCGGTGGTGATCGCGACATAGGTCAATTCTGCCTCGGTTACGCGCACCACCGTCGTGCCGCGATTGCGCTCGGAGAACACCTCGACGTCGACCGTGATCGAGGTGCGGCCCACCCGTTTGATGGTGGCGTAAAAACTCACCACGTCACCAATCTGCACCGGCTGCTTGAACACGAATGAATTCACCGCCACCGTGGCAATGCGACCTTTGGCGCGGCGCACTGCCGGAATACTGCCCGCCAAGTCCACCTGCGACATGATCCAGCCGCCAAAAATATCGCCGTTGGCGTTGCTATCGGCGGGCATCGGAATCACGCGCAGCGCCAGTGGTTTGTCGGGTAGTTGGGTCATGATGGCGGCCAGTGAAGGGATGACCAAGATTATCGGTGAAGCGAATCCAAGAAAACCGCCACGACACAACTATCCGGAATTTTTTAGGTTCCGCACCAGTCTAGACTCAGCCTCAGTCGAAGTACCGACACCCGCATCCTTTTGGAGAATTTCTTGGTCCAAGTTTCAACTCACTTTGTTCGCTGGTTCGCGCTCGCCGCGCTAGTGGTCGGGCTGCACGCGCCGCTGTGGGCGTTGGCCCTGCCGCAAGGCGTCACGGCTGGACCATCGGTTGGCGGCATCGCAGAATACCGCTTGCCGAACGGCCTCAAAGTGTTGCTGTTCCCCGACGCTTCGCAAGCAAAAATCACGGTCAACATCACCTACTTGGTGGGTTCGCGCCACGAAAATTATGGCCAAACGGGACAGGCGCATTTGCTCGAACACATGCTGTTTAAGGGCTCGACCAAATTCCCCGACGTCAACGGCGAATTCTCCAAGCGCGGCGCACAGATGAACGCCACCACGCGTACTGACATCACCAACTATTTCGTCACTTTACCGGCGACTGAAGACAACCTTAAATTCGCCATCGAACTGGAGGCGGATCGCATGGTTAACGCCTTCCTGAAAAAGGAGGATTTGGACAAAGAATTCACGGTGGTGAGAAACGAGTTCGAGCAGGGTGAAAACGAGCCCGGCTCAGTCGCCGCCAAGCGCCTGTTTTCGGCCGCGTTTGACTGGCACAACTACGGCAATTTGCCGATTGGCAATCGCGGCGACATCGAAAACGTGAACATCGATAATCTGCGCGCTTTCTACCGCCTGTATTATCAGCCGGACAACGCCACGTTGCTGATCGCGGGCAAGTTCGATGCAGAGCGCGCACTGCTTATGGTGGCGCAAGTATTTGCCGCCACTCCCAAGCCAGCGCGCACGCTGCCCCTCATCAACACCGTTGAGCCCACACAGGACGGCGAGAAAAGCGTGGTGGTGCGGCGCAAGGGCGAAATTCAGATTATTTTTGCCGCCTACAAAGTACCCGGTGCGCTGCATCCCGACTCCATGGCCCTGACTTACGCATCGTTAATTTTGGGGCAAACACCGTCGGGTCGACTGCACAAAAAACTAGTCGAAGCCGACAAGATTGCGCTGGCCGGATATGCGCAAACGCTTGGCTACGTTGACCCGCAACTGATCATCATGACTGCCGTGCAGAAGGCGGGCGAGGACGTCGACAAGCTTCGTGGCGCGCTGGTTGCCGAGGTGGAAGGTTTTGCCAAAGCGCCACCGACGGTGGATGAAATGGCGCGCAGCAAGCAGATTCTTGATAACAGCATGGACGCCGTGCTTGCACAACCAGAGCGCTTGGGCCTTGCGTTGTCGAGCTACATCGGACTCGGCGATTGGCGATTGTTTTTCTACAACCGCGAACGTTTAGGTAGCGTGACCGCCGCGCAAATTCAGCAGGTCGCTGCGAAATATTTCATTCGCGACAACCGCACTATGTCTACTTTCCTGCCGGAAAACGAGCCGCGGCGCGCCGAGATTACGGCGGCGCCAACGGCCGACGCCGTGCTCGCTGGCTGGACGCCGACAACGACTGTGGCGCAGGGCGAAGCGTTTGAGCCGACCGCTAAAAATATTGATGCGCGAACCATTTTTAAGCAGATTGGCGGGCTCAAGGTTGCACTGCTGCCGAAGAAAACGCGCGGCGAGACAGTGCAGGTGCGCATTAGCCTGCGTAATGGCGACGAAACGTCGTTAACCAACCGCAGTGAACTGCTCGATTTATCGGGGCAGATGCTCACGCTGGGCAGCTCGAAATTCAGCCGCGCCGCACTGGCCGACGAGCTGCAAAAGCGGCAGATTCGTGGCGGTATCACCGGGTTTGAGACCAAGCGCGGCGAATTGATTTCAGCCATTGAACTGGTGGCGCATGTGGCGCGCGAACCCATTTTTCCGCCTGATGAAATTGAGCAGGTTCGGAAGAACGCGTTGGCGGGCATCGCACTGTCTAAATCCGATCCGGGCGCACTCGCAGAAGAGCGCATGGCGAGCCATTTCAACGCCTATCCAAAAGGACATCCAAATTACGCCATGTCGACCGCTGAAACCGAGGCGATGTTTCAGGGATTTACCCGTGACGAGCTAGTTAAAGTGCGAGCTGATTTTTCGGGGGCGTCAAACGGCTTCATGGTGATCGTGGGTGACTTCGATGTGGACGCTGTGGCTGCAGCCATCGACAAAGCGTTTTCTGACTGGAAAAGCAAGTCGCCCTACGCGCGGATCAAAGCCAAGCTCGCCACGCCGGCTGCCATCAACGTGTGGATCGATGCACCCGATAAAGAGAGCGCCATTCTCAGCTCGCGCGTGACCTTCGCAATGCAACGCGATGACCCCGACTATCCCGCGATGTGGGTGGCCGACGCGCTGATGGGCGCAGGCGGCGATTTAGACTCGCGCTTGATGCGACGCATTCGTGGCAAAGAAGGCTTGAGCTACGGCGTGGGCAGTAGCTTTGCTGCAGGCGTTTGGGAGCCAGTGGCCAGTTGGGGCATGTCCGGTAGTGCCGCGCCCGGGGCCATTAACAATATGGAGCGTTTTATGCTCGAAGAGATCAATCGAGCGCGCACCGAGGGCTTTAGCGCCGAAGAGGTCGCTCGAGTGAAGACAAAAATCCGCGCCAACTACGACCAGTTCTACGCCAGTGACGCGCAAGTGGCCAGCGCCTGGCTCGACCGCATGGATCGCAACTTGACGTTTGCCGATTACGATGCCTTCGTGGCCAAAGTACAGGCGGTCACGCCAGAGCAGGCCACGGCCGCGTTCCGCAAATACGTCGACCCGGCCAAACTATCTATCGTGAAAGCAGGCGACAAGAAAAAGGCCGAAGCGAAATAACGCGTTCGGCCTTGGTGCATGTTTGCCCTCCCGCAAAGGGGAGGGCGGGCGATTTAGCCCAGTTGCGCCAGCATGTTCTCGCCGTATGAGCAATTTGCGGGGCCGACGCCCTCGACGTTGACTTGTTTGACCACGCCGTTTTCGACCAGCAGCGAGAAACGCTGACAGCGCACGCCCATGCCTTTGGCGACCAGATCGAGTTCGAGTCCGAGTGCCTTGGTGAATGCGGCCGAGCCGTCACCCATCATGCGCACTTTGCCCTCGGCGTGTTGCGTAGCCGCCCATGCGCCCATGACGAACCCGTCGTTCACGGCCATACAAATGATTTGATCAACGCCTTTGGCCTTGAGCGCGTCAAAATTCTTGACGTAGCTCGGGACGTGCAGTGCCGAACAGGTGGGAGTGAACGCACCTGGCAGACCGAAGATGACGATTTTTTTGCCAGCGGCGAGCGCGGCAATGTCAACTGGCATGGGCGGCAGCGGGCAGTTTTTTGCCTCGTCGTGACCGGTCGATTCGGTGAGTGTGGCGGCGGGCAGCGTGTCGCCAATTTTGATGGTCATGCAGTGTTTCCTTGTTTGAAAAATGATGGTGGGAGCGGTTTGCCGCGACTGATTTGTCTGCGCTGGCGATGCGTTGTGGCAACGCCACACCCGCAGGGTCAGGGAATCAGCGAAAATTATCGTCGATATGCATGATCTTTCTCAATACAGTGCCTTTGCTGCGCACCTAGCCGACCTGGCGCGACCCATCGCTAAGCGTTATTTCCGCTCTGATCTGACCGTCATCGACAAGCCCGATGCCACGCCGGTGACGCAGGCTGACATGGAGATCGAAACCTGCATTCGCGATGAGATAGCCCGCGTTTATCCCTCCCACGGTGTGCTCGGCGAAGAGCATGACAGCGTGAATTTGGACGCCGAATGGGTGTGGGTCATCGATCCCATAGACGGCACCAAAGCATTTACCTGCGGCAAGCCGCAATTTGGCACGCTGGTGGCGCTGGCGCATCGTGGCGAGCCGGTGGTTGGAGTCATTGATCAGCCGATCCTTGCCGAGCGCTGGATCGGCGTTAAGGCTTTGGGCGCAACGTTTAACGGCAAGCCGGCGCGCACCAGTCGCGCGCGCAAACCGTTAGCGCAAAGTATTGTGTTGATCACGGCACCTGAGCAATTCACCGGCGCAGGGGCGGCCGCTTTCGCGCGCCTGAAGTTGGCTTGCAAAGGGGTGTATTACGGCGGCGATTGCTACAACTACGCGCTGATTGTTTCCGGCCACGTCGATTTGGTGGTTGAAATGGGGCTGAAGACGGTCGACTTTGCCGCACTGGTCAACCCGATTGTTGAGGCGGGCGGTGTGGCCTGCGATTGGGCGGGGCACGCGCTAACGCTTGCCAGTGATGGCACGATAGTCGCTGCGGCACATCCTGCACTGACTGATGAAGTGCTGAAAGCGCTCGCTGGATGACGCTTAACCCACTGCTTCGTGCGCTGCTCGAGCGCGAAATTAAAAACCGCTTTCTTGGCGGCGTGTTGTCACCCATATGGTGGCTAGCGCAGCCGTTGTTGTCGCTAGGCGTTTACGCGCTGGTGTTTGGCCTCTTTATGCGGGCCGCAGTGCCCGCACGTTACGGCGATAGTTTTGTCGCTTATTTAGCGGTGGGGTTGTGGCCGTGGCTGGCGTTCGCTGAAAGTGTGACGCGCAGCGCCACTAGCCTCATCGCGCAGGCGTCGCTGATCACCAAAACCGCATTGCCGCGCGTGTTCGTGCCGCTGTCCACCGTGATCGTGACCTTTGCTTTGAACTGGTTGGCGCTGACGATGATTGTGCTGCTGTTTAAGGCGCTCGG
>JACMNN010000254.1 GCA_014378555.1 Burkholderiales bacterium
ACGCTCCTTTTGTTCCGCGATCCGAACTTCGAAAAATTCGTCGAGGTTCGAGCTGACGATGGTCAGATAGCGCAACCGCTCCAATGTCGGTACCCACGGCAATTCGCATTGCGCAAGCACTCGTTCGTTAAAGGCGAGCATCGAGAGCTCACGGTTGATCATTGGCATCATGCGCAGCTGTTTCCACTCTGTCTTCAATCGCGAAGAGCGCGAGTATGGACCTCGCATGTGACACGGCGATGACATGGGCGATGCTGTTCGACGACTGACATTTGCGCACGTAGGCACAGCGATTACCGCAATGCGCGGCCTTATCGCGGCAATCGCTGTGCCTACGCAACTGCTTTTTGCCGTCGGCTACGGTGTAATCCGATCATGCAAAACCGCCTCGGCGTTTATAGCTTTTTGCGGAAAGCATTGATTCGCTGGGCTTGTGCCGTCATTTAGCCATTTATCGGGTAGCGCCACAAATAGGCTATAGACCCAGTGTAAATAAGGCTTTCAACAAAAAGCTACCTACCCGCACAAAACCAAAAGCTCGCCTCAACACCGTGCCGACACGCACCGTCGCCGTCCTCACAGCCACAAAACAGGGTTCAACAGCGGCTCCGGTGTGCGTGTTTGCCACAACCCATTCCTGTGAATGTCGTTTGTCACATATTCGTCACTGCACTGCACAAAAACTATGAAATATTCATGGAAGTCCTTTTTAAACCGCGTCGAATGCCATGCATACCGTTTCATCTCACCATCAACACACCCTGAATTTGCTGGCCCGCGCCGTTACCCTCGCGCTCGCCAGTGCCGCCATGTCCGGCGCGTTCGCCCAAACCACTCCGACGCCGGGCACGCCTGCTGCCGAAGACGCAGCGCCGCGCGCCAAGGAGGACGCTGTCCGCTTGGGCACCGTCACCGTAACCGGCAGCGGCTCAAAGCTCGGTGCTGGCCAAATCCTCAACGAAGACACGGTCAAAGCGCGCAGCACGGTGACCAAAGACGCGACTGAAAAAGACCGCGCCACTGGCAACTCCTATCAAGCGCTGTCGCTGTTGCCTGGCGTCAACACCTTCAACCACGACGCCACGGGCCTGTTCGGCGGTGGCCTGAACGTTCGCGGTTTCGACGTGACGCAGCTCGGCTTCACCATTAACGGCGTGCCAGTGAACGACTCTGGCAGCTACTCGGTGTTTCCGCAGGAATACGTCGATCTGGAGAATATTTGTACACAACAAATCTCTCAGGGCAACCCCGACGTAGAGTCACCTCACGTCGGCGCCACCGGTGGGTCGGTCAACATCGTGAGCTGCGATCCTGAAGAAAAACGTCGCCTGCGCGTTGCTCAAACGATCGGCCAGCTTAATTTGTCGCGCACCTTCGTCCGCTTTGACACCGGTCGTTTTGCCAACAACATGATGAAGACTTTCATCAGCGCATCGCACACCGGGGCGGACAAATGGAAGGGCGCGGGCGGTGCCAAACGTGATCACTTTGACGCCGGATTCTCGCTGGATTTGTCGCCAGACAATCGCATTCTCGGTTCGATTATGTACAACAAGGCCGTCAACAACGCCCTCCTCGCTCCGAGCTTAGCGCAGCTCAATACCCTTGGTTACAACTACGATTTCTCAACCGCTTTCACACCAGGCCACCTTCCCGCAGTGAACGGCACGCGGCAAGCTGAAACCGGTCCGACGCCGCAGTTCTACAAGCTCGCGCTGAACCCGTTTGAAAACGCCATCATGTCGGTTTCCGGCTCGTTTAAGCTTGCTGAAAATACCTACTTCAAAGTGCAGCCCTACATGTGGTACGGCTACGGCACGGGCGGCGTACAACAACGCGCGCTGTCCGAAACCGCGTTCCTCAACACCACGACCGGCAAAACCGGCGCAGGCCGCGACCTGAACGGTGACGGCGACACGCTCGATGCCGTCATCGTTGCCAACAGCAGCGTCACCAAAACCAATCGCCCTGGTATCACCGCCGAGGTTAGCCATCTGTGGGGCAGTCATCAGATGAAGCTCGGCTTCTGGTATGAGCGCGCGCAGCATCGGCAAAGCGGCCCAGCCGTGGGTGTCGACGCCAACGGCAATCCAGCCGACCAATGGTTGCGCGATGGCCGCATTTTGCGCCCTGATGGCAGCCAGTTCAACTCGCGCGATTGGCTCACCAGCAGCCCGGCATATCAGGCGTATTTCAGCGACAGCTTCAGCTTCATGAATGACCGTGGTTTGCTGACGTTTGGCGCTCGCGCATTGAACATTACGCGCAAGTTCACCAACTTCGCGAACGAAGGCGGCACCACGGTCAACTTCAACAGCACTTACAGCGTCGAGAAGTCGTTCAACGACATCCTGCCGCAGCTTGGCGCTCGCTTCAACATCGACCGCGAACAACAGGTGTTCGCAAACGTAGGCAAGAACTTCCGCGCACCACCGAACTTCGCCTTCGCACCAACCAACGGTAACGTCACCATCGTCAATGGTGTGGCGGTGATGACCGGTGACGTCAAGGCTGAAACGTCGATCAACGCCGACATTGGCTATCGCTATCAAGGCAAGGCATTCACCGCTTCGGCCACGGCTTTTAACGTCGACTTTAAGGATCGTCAAGCCAACGCATTTGATTCGAACACGTTGAAGTCGATCTACACCAACGCGGGCAAAGCACGTACTCGCGGCGTCGAAATTGAAGCGGGTACCGTGCCCGTCAATGGCTGGTCGGCCTACGCATCGTTGACGTTGCAAAAGAGCAAAGTGTTGAACGACATCCGCTCTAGCGCCACTCAGGTTCTGCCGACCACCGGCAAGCAATTTGCGCTCACCCCGCGAATGCTGGCTGGCCTGTCGCTGCAGTATTCTGAGGGGCCGTTCTACGCTCGCTTGAAGGGCAAGAAAACTGGTCGTCAATATGCCACGCTGATGAACGACGAAGAAGTGCCGAGCTACATGACGGCTGATTTCGATGCGGGCTACAAGTTCGCCGACTTCATGTTCGTCAAGAGCCCACTCGTGCGTCTGAACGTCAGCAACCTCGGCAACACGAAATATCGCAACCCAAGCTCGGGCACGGTTCTGAATGCCACACCAGTGGGCACGCAGCCAGCCGGTTCGGTGTTCTACTATCTCGGCGCACCGCGGTTCTTCTCGGTGACGCTGAGCGCTGATTTCTAGAACGCCGTTAATATCTCGCGGGCGCGGTTTCGCTCCTACGGTTTGACGGACAAAGCCGCGCAACACTGTGCGGCTTTCTTTTTTTGTGGGTCTCAAAACAGCACATCATGAAACGATCTTTCCCGCTTCCCCCTCTCGCCATCGTCGCATCAAGCCTCTCGTTGTTGCTGGCGAGCTGCGCCACCACCACGGTTGACGTCCGTCCACCGATCGGCGACGGGACGCGCGCCGAAATGGCGTTGCTGGAAACCACCGACCTTCACACCAACGTGTTGAGCTACGACTATTTCCGGCTCAGCGAAGACAAGACCATCGGCTTTGAGCGCGTGGCAACCCTGATCACCGATGCACGTAAACAATTCGCCAACACACTGCTGTTCGATAACGGCGACACCATTCAGGGTACCGCTCTGTCGGACTATCAGGCGCAGGTCAAACCACTCGCCTGTGACCAGGTGCTGGCGATGTACAAGGTGATGAACGCGTTGCAATATGACGCGGGTGGCATCGGCAATCACGAGTTTAATTACGGCCTTAGTTTTTTGTCACAAGTCACCGGCAATCGCTTCAACGTGGATCTGGCGGCGAGCGAAAAGCCGATGCCGGCGCAACCCTGCGCAGGACCAAATTTTCCGTTGGTGCTGGCCAATGTGTTGTCGGTAAAGGACCGCCAGCCGCTGTTCAAACCATATGTGATTCTTGACCGCACGATCAAGGCGGTTGGCAACGACGGCAAGCCGGTCAATGCAACGCTGAAAGTCGGCGTCATCGCGTTCACGCCGCCAAAAATTCTTGACTGGGACAAGCGCTGGTTAAACGGTGTTGTCTACACCGACGGCATCAAGGAAATGGCCGAGAAATATGTGCCAGAAATGCGTGCTAAGGGAGCGGATTTAGTGATCGCCATTTCGCACGGCGGGTTAGATGCAGGGCAGTACACGCCGTCGATGGAAAACGCCAATTGGCATCTGGCGCTGGTGCCCGGCATCGACGCGATGTTGATCGGCCATTCACACCAGCAATTTCCGAACGCGGCGAGCACCATTCCGCAATTCAACTTGCCCGGCGTCGACAAGGCCAAAGGTTTCGTTAACGGCATGCCCACGGTGATGGCGAACTTCTGGGGCAAAACGCTCGGCGTGATCCAGATGAGCCTCGTGACAAAAGACGGTAAGTGGAGCGTCGACCGATCGAAAACGGTGGTCGAGGCGCGTTCGATTCAAAACGCCGACAAATCGTTCGTCGAACCGCTGCCCGCCGTCGCTGCGACCATTGAGGCTGAACATCAGGCGACGATTCAATATGTGAAAACGCCGATCGGCAGCAGCGACTTCGCGATGACGTCGTACTTCGTGGACGTCGGTGACACCTCCTCCATCCAAATCGTTAATCAGGCTCAGACGGACTACGTAGCCAATTACGTCAAGGCAAACTTGCCGCAATTCGCGTCGCTCCCAGTGCTCAGCACCGCCTCACCGTTCAAGACGGGATTTGCGGGCGGCGCGGACTTCACCGACATCGCAGCGGGAAATATTGCGATCAACAACGCGGCGGATTTGTACTTGTTCCCCAACACGCTGTACGCGGTGAAAGTTACCGGCGCGGGCCTCAAGGATTGGCTGGAGGCCGCTGCCCGCCGCTTCCGCCAGATCGACCCGGCGCTCACCATTGAGCAATCGCTGACCAGCACCGCACCGGGGTACACGTTCGACATGATCACCAGCCGTGATTTCAGCTACGAAATCGATGTGACACAAGGCAACGGCAAGCGCATCAAAAACTTGATTTACCAAGGCGCGCCGGTATCGCCAAGCGCTGAATTCATCGTCGCCACCAACAACTACCGCGCCAGCGGAGGCGGAAATTTTCCTGGACTCGACGGCACCAAAACCATCATCGCCTCGCCGGACACCAATCGCGACGTGTTGATCCAGTACATCAAAACCACTAAAGCGCTTACCCGCAAGGACCACGGCTCGGATCAAAGCTGGCGCTTCAGTAAAGTCACCACCGCAGGCCCGGTGACGTTCAAGTCAGCAGCCAACAAACTGCCGCTCGCCGCCGCTGCAGGCATCGACAACGTCAGCCTGTTCAAAGCTGACGACGGCAGCGGCAAAGGCCTGTCGGTGTATCAAGTTGATTTGTCAAAGTAGCACGGTGACAACTTTGACCAATGGCGTTGTTCTGCCCCCTCTCCCGCGCGGGGGAGAGGGTTGGGGTGAGGGTGCTCGCCGGGCGCAGGCCACTGGTAATTCTCAACATCTAAACCATAAGAACACTGCGCCAAATCGCATCACAGTCAAATTGCTATTGATCGCCGCCTCGTTGGTTTGGACCAACTCCGCGCTAGCTTCACCCTCCCTTGCCGAAATCGACCGCCTACGTATGCACGCCGACGCGGGCCGCGACGACCGCGCGCTCGACGCGTTGCTAGCGAGTGCGCGCGCCGGCAGCGCAGACGCGCAGCGTGCCGCAGGCGAAGCGCTACTCAACCGCGTCGATCAAGTACGCGCCGCTGAAGGCATGCGTTGGTTAGAACGCGCTGCGAGTCAAAACGACATCCGCGCCATGATTCTGCTGGGCAAGGCGTGGCTGTTTGGCTCTCTCACCGCCAGCCGCGCGCCTGACGCTAAGAAAGCTCGCCTTTGGTTTGAACGCGCGCAACCCAGCGTGAACGCGCAAGCCGCTTATTACATGGGCTTGATCGAAAAAGGCGGCTACGGCAGTGCGGCTAATCCGGCGCGTGCTGCGGAACACTTTCGCCTCAGTGCACAGCAAGGTCTGCCTGAAGCGATGTACCTGCTCGGCAACGCCTACGCCAGCGGCGAAGGCGTAGACAGCGACCCGCGCGAAGCCATGCGCTGGTATCTGCGCGCCGCCGCGTTCGAGCATCCACAAGCCATTCAAGAGCTAGCCCACGCCTTCGCACGTGGCGACACGTTGTTACCGCAAAGCGAATTTCAGGCCGAGCAAATGCGTCGCGCCGTTGAGCACGCGCTAAGGCATCCCAAAGCCGCGCCGTAAATTCGGTTCAGCTCGGGCGCTGGTTCACCCGCTTCGACAACTCCGCCGCGCTCTCTTTGCGTTGGCTGTAGCGATCCACCAGATACGGTGACGCGTCGCGCGTGAGCAGCGAAAATTTCACCAGTTCTTCCATCACGTCCACCATCCGCTCGTAAAAACGCTAATTAAATTCATCATCACTTTGCAACAATTTAATAATTCAATAATCGTCGAAACCTAGAACCAAATATCGCTACCGACTTCACTGAAGACCTCGCCGTGCGCTCTCTTGCAGCCATTGCGCGTGTTCCGCGCACTGGTCGTGGCGGGCACGGCCGGACTGACGCCAGGTGCGCTCGCTGAGCTTTTGAGTGTGGC
>JACMNN010000255.1 GCA_014378555.1 Burkholderiales bacterium
TTGGCGGAAGCGGTGAGATTCGAACTCACGAACGGGTTGCCCCGTCGCCGGTTTTCAAGACCGGTGCCTTCAACCGCTCGGCCACGCTTCCAAGCTACAAATTGTAGACGGTCAGGCGTTTGGGCCGTGATTGTTTGTGTTGCCTGTGCTCCCGGAGTCGAACTAGGCGCGCAGCGCTCGCTTTGAGAAACCGCCTGCAATCGCGGCGCGACGCGGTTGTAGTCGCGAACGTCGCTTGTATTTACAAGCTAGGCGCTGTGCGTCGTTCTCCATAAATTGCAGCCGTTGCCAAGCGCTTAGCAGCTGGCCTGTCGCCCTATTCCGCGACAATGTCGGCAAAGCCCATCTCGGCGCTTCAATATTCTTCGAGTGATCGCCATGGATTTAAACACCACGCTTCGCACACTAGGCTACGTGCCGGTGATTGAAATTGACGACGCCAACAACGCGCTGCCGCTGGTTGAGGCTTTAATCGCTGGCGGGATCGGGTGTATTGAGATCACGCTGCGCACTGATGCGGCATTGGCAGCAATCAAAACCATCTCAAAGTCTGGGTTGCCAATGACGGTCGGCGTGGGCACCTTAACGCGCGCCGATCAGGTGCCGCTGTGCGTGGATGCAGGTGCGCAGTTTGCAGTGTCGCCGGGGTTCACCGAAGCACTGGGCAAGGCCTGCCAGAGCGCGCTGTTGCCGCTGCTCCCAGGCGCCGTGACGCCGTCCGAGGTGCTGACAGCGCTGGACGCCGGTTTCAACACCCTCAAGTTTTTTCCTGCCTCGCTCCATGGCGGGGTGGCGTGGCTAAAAGCAATTTATGGGCCTATCCCGCAGGCTACGTTTTGCCCGACAGGTGGGGTGCAGGAGGACGACATTGCGGCCTATCTGGGATGCGCCAATGTCGCCGCTTTTGGCAGCTCGGCAGTGGCCCCACGAGCGCTAATATCCAGCCAAAACTGGGATGAAATTACCGCGCGAGCGACACGCATGATGTCCCGGGTGCGGGCTGCGCGTCCGCTGTAAGCGCGCCTGCGTCGCGGTTATCGCTATATCTGCGTCGCCACCCAACTAGAAATTGCAGCGCGGATCGAGTCCACCTCACCGATAGGGGGCGCAACGGTGAAGCGCACGTTCGGGTACTTCGCTTGCGCGTCTTCGATGAGCTGAGTGAGGTCTTTTCGGGTGTGCGCGCCCGCAGCCAAAAACAATGGAATCACGCGGATCTGCGTGGCGTTCTGTGCAATTAGCGACGCGACCGCTGCGTTGAAATCGGGCTGCATAAATTCAAGAAATGCCAACGCTGACAATTTCGTTGCATGCATGCCGTGAAAGTCTGCGAGGATGGCATCAAACGGTGCACGCCAATGCGGGTCACGGGAGCCATGGCCGAAAAAAAGAATAGCGGTCATAGCAAATAAGCCGAGAGAAAAAACGATTGTATGTGTGATTTCGGTAAGTTTGCGTCAGCAATCGGCATACGTCTGCCGACCGCGAACGTCACTGAGACGACTACGCCGGTCCGCTGACGATTAGGCGACGCTGCGTTGCGCAGCGCCGTCACGATCGCCATGCGTCAGCGCCTGCCCGACCAGCGCAAACGCGCGCTCGCGCATCGCCTCGCCAATAACCAGCACAGCCGGACTTTGTAGCGAATGCTGCGCAAAATCGTCGACCATGGTGGCGACTGTTGAACAGACGCTTCGAGCATGAGCGCGGGATGCGTTTTCAACGGCAATCACCGGTGTTGCGCCTGACAGTCCACCCGCAAGCAGGCTGGCCTGGAGTGATGCCGCGCGCGCCACGCCCATGTAGACCACCAGCGTCAGCGCACTTTGTGCCAAGGCGTGCCAGGCAATGTCCGAACCCTCCGCCCCATGCGCAGTAATGAAGGCGACGCCCTGAGCGTGGTCGCGGTGGGTCAGGGAGCTTTTAAGCGCAGCTGCGGCGGCCAGACCGGCCGTGACGCCGGGCACAATTTCGAACTCGATGCCGGCGGCTTCGAGTGCTGCGATTTCTTCGCTGGCGCGGCCGAACAACGAAACGTCTCCGCCTTTTAAACGCACCACCGCGTGCCCGGCTTGGGCTTCACGGACCAACAGCTTTTCGATAAACGCTTGCGGCGTGCTTTTGCAACCGCCGCGCTTGCCGACACGAATAATGCGCGCTTGGGGGCACATCTGCAGCACCTCGTCGCCCGCCAAATCGTCGATCAATACTACGTCTGCGGCCGCCAGCAAACGAGCGGCTTTCAGCGTCAATAGTTCAACGTCGCCTGGGCCAGCGCCCACCAGAAATACTTTGCCGAACTTAGTTTTTTGCAGAATAGGTGCCATAGCTGAGTAGATGCACGTGCCGTGCCAGCCAGTCAATCCACGGCGGCATGGGGCGCGCGCCTTGAATGACCGACTCGATATAGGCCACGGTAGTGGCGATTTCACAATTGTCGGGCAAATCGTGCACGGTCACACCGGGCCAATCGTGCATATGCGACGTTTCATTTTCGAATATACCGACCGATACCGCGCGCTTCGGATGGAGCACCGGTTCGCCTTCGCAGCCACGGAAAACCAGTGCTTTGGCATCAGGCTGGGTGCTGATGTAGGCGCCCATGCGCTCGATGTAATCGCCGTGGGTCAGGGCGATCACTCGAACCGACGGCCCGTCGATCGGCAGCAACAGCTTGGTGACGGTGTGCGGCGTAGAGCGCACGCCTATGCGCCAGCGATTGCTGATCAGTGCGGCAAGCTTGGGATGCAACGCGTCGAGCGGGGTGAACGCCATGCCGCGCTCATTGAGTGCACGTTCGGTGTTTTCTGCACTTTCAGCGATCGGAAAATTCAGCGCTGCAAACAAATCGTGCGTGGTGACCCGCGTGGCATCCTGCGTAACGCCGTGCAACAACACGCGCATCCCTAGCTGCGCCAGCGCCCATGCCAAAAGCGGTGTCAAGTTCGGGAGTTGCCGCGCACCGTTGTAGCAAGCCAGAACGGCCACCGGTCGGTCAGTTTTAATGCGAAAAGCTAACGTGCCGTGCATCGCGTCAACAAACGCCGCCAGCTCCTCCGGCGTTTCGCCCTTGATCCGCATGGCCAGCCACCACGCGCCGAGCTGAATATCGCTGACTTCGCCTTCGAGCAGCGCGGCAAAGGCAGTTTTCGCCGCAACGGCATCTAGGCCACGGGCGCCGCGTATGCCTCGGCCGACCTCTTTAATGATGGGAGTGAAGTTCAAGCTAACTCACAACTTTTCGCGCTGAGCGCCATATAGATTGGGTGTGAGCGAAAAATATTTGAAAGTCGATAAATGTCGCAAACGCGGTTTATATGCAATGAAATCATGGTTCTTTGAATAAAGCTGTGCCGCTTACCGCAGCAATGTCGTTATCCGGTGCTTGCTTTGCTTCCTAAGCCATCAAGACCAGGTTGACCTAGCGCATGCCGGGAATGCGCCCTTTCATGCCGGGCATGCCGCTCAGGCCGCGCATTAATTTGCCCATGCCACCCTGCGAAAATTTCTTCATCATCGTTTGTGTTTGCTCAAACTGTGTAAGCAGCCGATTGACTTCCTGCACCTGCACCCCGGCGCCCATTGCAATGCGCCGTTTTCGCGTGGCCTTGATCAGGTCAGGCTTGCGCCGCTCCAGCGGTGTCATCGAGTTGATGATGCCCTCCATGCGCGCCACCTGCTTTTCGTCGACGCCGCCGGATTTGGCGGCGGCCTGCTGCAATTCGAGCGGCATCTTGTCGAGCAGGCCTGCCATTCCGCCCATCTTTTTCATTTGGCCGATTTGCTGTTTAAAGTCTTCCAAGTCAAAGCCCTTGCCGCTCTTGACTTTGGCCGCTAGCTTCTGCGCCGCTTCCATGTCAACGGCTTTGGCCGTGGCCTCCACCAGCGACAACACGTCGCCCATGCCCAAAATACGGCTGGCCATGCGGTCTGCATAAAAGGCTTCGAGCCCGTCGAGCTTTTCGCTGACACCGGTAAATTTGATCGGCACGCCGGTAATTTCACGCACCGACAAGGCCGCGCCGCCACGCGAATCGCCATCAAGCTTGGTCAGCACCACGCCGGTCAGCGTCAACCGTTCGTTGAACGCCTTGGTGGTGTTGACCGCGTCCTGACCGAGCATGGCGTCCACCACGAACAGCGTTTCAGCCGGTTTGATCGCCGCGCTGATCTGGGCGGCTTCCTGCATCATGGCCTCGTCGACCGCCAAGCGGCCCGCCGTATCAACGATGACAACGTCGAAGTACCGCGATCTCGCCCATTCAATTGAGGCTTTGGCGATGGCAACCGGGTCGTTGCCCGATGCGGCGTCAGGCTCGTAAAACGCAACTTCTACTTGTGTCGCCAGCGTACGCAACTGCTCGGTGGCGGCAGGGCGATAAACGTCACACGGCACCAACAAAACTTTCTTTTTCTGCTCGATGCGCAGCATCCGCGCCAGCTTGCCAGCGGTGGTGGTTTTGCCGGCGCCCTGCAAGCCCGCCAGCATGATCACCGCCGGTGGCGTGACGGCAAGATTCAGCCCCGGCGAATCGGATCTCATCAGAGCGACCAACTCGCGGTGGACCACGCCAACAAATGCTTGGCCAGGTGACAGCGAGGTGGCCACCTCATCGCCAAGTGCCGCCGTTTTGACACGGTCGATGAACGCCTTGACTACAGGCAGCGCTACGTCGGCCTCGATTAACGCAAGGCGCACTTCGCGCAACGCATCCTGCAAATTCGCCTCGGTCAGACGGGCGTCGCCGCGTACTGTTTTTACAAGGCGCGCGAAGCGTTCAGTTAATTGATTAGCCATAAGAGCGCTTTTAGTCGTTGATGCTTGATTTTAGGTGTTCGGGGCGTTGAACTTCGCGCGGCATCAATCCGCCTCTGACAACGCGGAGACGCAAATTTCTCTTTACAACCAATTGCTTACGCGGCACACTGATTAACTTACCTGCAATAGATTTTTTATAGTGGCCGCTCCAACCGCCTCCGTTTTGTTATCCGGCCTGGGTCGTGCGATGGTTCAGCACGACTTGCTTCGCCAAGTTGAAGCGGAACAGACGCAAATCCAGGCAAACGCTTCATCGATGACCTTCGTCGAACAGCTGATTTCGTCAAAGCGGATCACGTCAGCTCAGCTTGCCGAATTCGCGTCCGCCACGTTTGGCGTACCGCTATTTGATCTTTCGGCGTTTGACACCACGTCCATCAATCAAGAGTGGATCGACATCAAGCTGATTACGGCGCGCAGAGCCCTGCCGTTGCATAAGCGCGGCAACCGCTTATTCGTGGCCGTTTCTGATCCGACCAATTTGCAGGCGCTCGAAGAGTTTCGCTTTAAGACGAGCCTGATTGCCGAGCCGATCGTCGTTGAAGACGACAAGCTCGCCAGAGCCATCGCTGTGGTCGCCGAGCGCAACGACAAAACGCTGGCGTCGCTCGATGTCGGCGACGACATCGATTTCGATCTAAAGGTTGACGATGATCAGGCGCAAGACGACGACAGCGGCGAAGTTGATGATGCGCCTGTGGTCCGCTACATTCAAAAAATATTGCTCGACGCCATTAATGCCGGCGTCTCCGACGTGCATTTTGAACCGTACGAAAAATACTACCGTATTCGTTATCGCCTTGACGGCATACTGGTCGAAGTGGCCAAGCCGCCGTTAATGATCAAAGACAAGATCGCCTCGCGAATCAAGGTGATCTCGAAACTCGATATTTCGGAAAAGCGGGTGCCGCAAGACGGGCGCATGAAGTTGCAGCTCAACAAAAATCGCTCTATCGATTTTCGGGTGTCAACGTTGCCAACGTTGTACGGCGAAAAGATCGTGATGCGTATTCTCGATTCGTCAAACGCCATGCTTGGCATTGATGCGTTGGGTTATGACCCCGATCAAAAAGCCTTGATGCTGGACGCCATTGCGCGGCCTTATGGCATGATTTTGGTGACTGGTCCGACCGGCTCCGGCAAGACCATTTCGCTCTACACGTGCCTGGGTCTTTTGAACAAGCCCGGCACCAATATCTCAACCGCTGAAGATCCCGCCGAAATCAATTTGCCCGGCGTCAACCAAGTCAACGTAAACGATAAGGCAGGGCTGACCTTCGCGGTGGCACTGAAATCCTTCCTGCGACAAGATCCCGACATCATCATGGTCGGCGAAATTCGCGATCTGGAGACCGCCGACATCGCCATCAAAGCCGCGCAAACCGGTCACCTTGTGCTGTCAACGCTACACACCAACGATGCGCCAGCGACACTGATCCGGCTGCTAAATATGGGCGTCGCCGCGTTCAATATTGCCTCCAGCGTATTGCTGATTACCGCGCAACGTCTGGCGCGCAGACTGTGCGCTCAATGCAAGCAGCCGGCGGATATCCCCGTCGATGCGCTGCTCACGTCTGGCTTTAAGGAAACCGACATTGACGGCACATGGACCCCCTACAAGCCCATTGGCTGTGATGTGTGCAAGGGCACCGGCTACAAGGGACGAGTGGGCATTTATGAGGTGATGCCCATCTCAGAGGATATGCAACGCATTATCATGAGTAATGGCAACACGCTTGACATCGCCGCCCAGGCGAAACGAGAAGGCGTGAGTAACCTGCGAGAATCAGGGCTGCGCAAAGTCAGGCAAGGCATGACCTCGCTTGAGGAAATCGAGGCAGTGACCAATGCTTAAGGGCTCACGGTTGCCGGGCGCACCCCTAGATCATCGCAATAAGGTATAGATTTATGGCTACCGCATCGCAATCATCCGCCCGTCCTGCGCGCTCGGTTCGTCCCGAGGTCAAAGCCAGCCTGTTCATTTGGGAAGGTACCGATCGCACCGGCAAACGTATTCGCGGCGAGATGCGCGCGGCCTCCGAAGCGGTGGTGAGCAATTCGATTCGGCGCCAAGGCATCAAAGTCACCAAGATCAAAAAGCAATCGTTCCGAGGCGGTGGCTCGATCAAGGAAAAAGAGATCGCCTTATTCACTCGCCAACTGGCCACGATGGCACGCGCAGGCGTTCCGTTGTTGCAGGCGTTTGATATTGCAGCGCGCAGTACGGGCAACAATCGACTGTCTCGGTTGCTACTTGACATCAAAGGCGACATCGAAACGGGAAATAGTTTGGCGGTGTCTTTCCGCCGCCATCCCATGCAATTCGACGATCTGTTTTGCAACCTCGTTGCGGCCGGCGAACAAGCCGGTATTCTTGACTCGATCCTTGATCGGCTTGCGGTTTATAAAGAAAAAACGATTGCCTTAAAAGGCAAGATTAAGGCAGCGCTTTTCTATCCTGCCACGGTTATCGTGGTGGCGACAGTCGTGGTGGCGATCATCATGTGGTTTGTCATTCCCTCGTTCAAGCAGGTGTTCTCAAGCTTCGGAGCTGATCTACCTTGGTTGACAAACGTGGTGGTCAACCTGTCGGATTGGTTTGTCAAGTTTTGGTACATCGTGGCGATTGTTCCGCTGATTATTTTTTGGATTCTCTGGTACTGTTGGAAACGCGTCCCAGCCGTTAAGCACGCCATCGACAGGCTGTCGCTCAAACTACCGGTACTCGGGGAAATTCTCGAAAAAGCGGCAGTTGCCCGCTGGACGCGCACGCTGGCCACTATGTTCGCCGCAGGCGTGCCGTTAGTCGATGCATTGACCGCTGTGGGCGGTGCGGCGGGCAATCAGGTATTTTTTGAGGCGACCAAACGCATTCAAACCAACGTCTCAACAGGCACCGCTTTAACGGTTGCCATGGAAGACACCAACGTGTTTCCCAACATGGCATTGCAGATGACACGCATCGGCGAAGAAACGGGCGCGCTCGACAGCATGCTGTCGAAAGTTGCGGACTTCTACGAACGTGAAGTTGATGATGCGGTGACCGCACTGTCATCGCTCATTGAACCGATCATGATCGTGTTTTTGGGCATCGTGATTGGCACTATTGTGGTGGCCATGTATCTGCCCATCTTTAAACTCGGCGCGGTGGTGTAGGTGCGTTCTTGCTCGACTTTTTGACGCAGGAGCGCTGGGCGCTCCTTACAGTTGCCCTGCTGCTTGGCTTGCTGATAGGGAGCTTTCTTAATGTCGTGATCTACCGGCTGCCGTTAATGATGGAGCGAGCGTGGGCGGAAGAGCTCGCGCACGCGGAACAGAAAACGCCGGTTGAGCCGGAACGATTCAACTTGGTCACGCCGCGCTCGAGGTGTAGCAAGTGCGGCCACATGATCACCGCCCTTGAAAACATACCGATCCTGTCGTGGCTGGCATTACGCGGCAAATGCAGCGCCTGCGGCACCCCCATCAGCGCGCGCTATCCGCTGGTTGAGCTCGCCACTGCATTGTTGTTTCTAGCTTGCGCATTGGCCTTTGGTGCAACGCTGCAAACTGCAACTGCGATGTTTTTTTGCGCAATGCTGGTCGCGCTCACCGGCATCGATCTCGACACTCAACTGCTGCCCGATCAACTCACGCTACCGCTTTTATGGGTCGGTTTGCTGATCAATGTTGCGGGCCTGTTTGCACGCTTGCCAGACGCGGTAATCGGCGCGGCCGTGGGCTACCTTACGTTGTGGTCGGTGTACTGGTTATTCAAATTGATCACCGGTCGTGAGGGTATGGGTTATGGTGATTTCAAGCTGCTCGGGGCGCTGGGCGCATGGTTTGGTTGGCAGGCGTTGCCGATGTTGTTATTGATCTCATCGGTAGTCGGCGCGGTGGTCGGCATCGCAATGCTTATAGTGCAAAAAAAGGGGCGGAATACGGCCATTGCCTTTGGCCCCTATCTCGCGGTGGCCGGACTGATAACGCTATTTTTTGGCGCACAGCTGCAAACTACTGTTTTCTCCCCATGACGGCCGCGCTCAACCGATTCGTCGTAGGGCTAACAGGCGGCATTGGCTCCGGAAAATCGAGTGCGGCCGCGCATTTTGCTCAGCTCGGCGCTTTTGTGATTGATGCCGATGCGCAGTCGCACGCATTGACGCAAGCGCACGGCCCCGCCATCCCGGCGATTGCCGCGGCCTTTCCCGGCGTGGTGAGCGACGGCGAGCTTAATCGCGTCGCCTTGAGGACGCGCGTTTTTGACCAGCCCGCGGAACGCGCAAAGCTTGAGGCGATACTGCACCCCATGATCCGCGTTGCTTCACAACAAGCGCTGGCCACCCCGGAGGCCGCGACAGCCCCGTATGTGATGCATATGGTGCCGCTGCTTTTCGAATCAAAAGGCTATGCAGACCGCATCAGCTGCGCGGTCGTAGTCGACGTTGATGAGGCCATTCAGATCGATCGCGTGACTCGCATCCGCGGCGTGCCACTGGCGACAGTCAAGCAAATCATTAACAGCCAGATGTCTCGCGCGAACAAACTGCTGCGTGCACAATTTGTAATTGACAATTCGGGCCCCGAGTCGATGCTCGCAGCCCAGGTCGGCAACTTGCATCGGGTGTTCCTCGCCAACGCAGCGCTCGCAAAATTACCCCGAGTGACGGTCCTATGAGCACATCCGACACTCTCGTTTTTGAATGCCCGCTCACTGAGCGCGCACGAACCTGGCTGCGGCTTGAAGAACTCTTCGCGCGCACCCGCATCTTCGCCGCACGCAAAGAGAGCATTGACCATCGCGGCGCGCTGCTAGGTCTGTTTCATATCGTAGACACGACCGGTCGCAGTGACCTGAAAACAGACTTGCTGCAGGAGCTCGACCGGCAACGCACGCTGTGGAGCGCGCAACTCGATAACCCGGAAATCGCGCGCGAGGCGCTCACCGAATTTTTGAGTGACGTCGACGCCGTAATTCACGACCTGCATGCGCAAGTCGGCAAAATCGGGCAGCATTTGCGTGACACCGACTGGCTACAAACCGTGCGCCAACGCGCTTCCAGCCCCGGCGGCGTGTGTGCGTTTGAATTGCCAATGCTGCACAGCTGGCTTCAGCACAGCGAGGTCGAGCGGCGCCAGCAACTCAAATCGTGGCTTGACCCGCTGACCCCGTTGGAGGAAGCGGTGGTGCTGGTATTGCGTTTGTTGCGTGAGTCGTGCCAAATGGCGGAAGAATTTGCCCATCACGGCAATTTTCAGCGCGCTTTGGCCAACAGCCGCCCGCCGTTATTGGCGCGCATCGCGGTCGAGGCGGGGCATGCGGTGGTGCCAGAAGTCAGCGCCAACAAGTACGCGGTGAACGTGCGTTTTTTGGATCAAAGCCCGCAGTTTCAAGGCGTTGGGCGCCCCAGCGTAACGACGCGAAACATTTCGTTTAAGCTCGCGCTGTGTGCGCTTTAAAATCGGGGTATGACTGTTGTTGCCTGCCCCCGTTGCGAAAAACCCGTTGCCTGGATCAAAGAAAACGAATTTCGTCCGTTTTGTTCTGATCGCTGCAAAAACATCGATTTTGGCGCTTGGGCCAATGAGGAATATCGAATTGCCAACGCAACGCCACCCGACGGTGACGATCAAAACGCGGGCATTGCGCACGAATTAGACTGAGGTTAAGTCTAGCCTTTCGCCGAAGCGCAAGCTTGCGCAACGCATGGCGATCGATTTAGTAGTGAGTCGACTTTAGCGTAGAAACCGCCCGCAGCCCGCACCCAACAAGACTTCCATCGTAAAGCTGGCATCTAAAATCAACTGCGCAGCCCCGCTAGAACACCGCTCTCTGCCGCATGAAGCGCTGGCAACAGCGGTGAAACTTCAATGGCATCGGGTGACTGCCATTCAAATAACTGTCCCTCGCGTCCATGAGGCTCGCCCGACCAGTCGTTGCAGCGACAAAAATTGAGTTCAACATGGGCGTGTTCGTAGCTGAATCGCTCAGCGCGCCACAGCGTTGCACTCGCGATGCGCAGACCCAATTCTTCATCAATTTCGCGGATCAACGCGTCGATCACCGATTCGCCAAGCTCGATCTTGCCACCGGGAAATTCCCAATAGCCGGCATACGCTTTGCCGGCCGGGCGTTGCGCGAAAAGCACCTGATATTTACCGTCGACTGTTCGCTCAATAATCGCCACCGCGACACGAATCAACGGACGCGCATCGTTCGCGTCGAAGCGAGGAATTTCAACGGCCATCGCCAACTATTCGGCCGGCAAAATCGCGTGCAAACTGATAGGCGACTCGGCCCGAGCGCGAGCCGCGTTGCAGCGCCCAATTTAATGCGTCTCGGTTAAACGTTTCGCGCGCAGCTTCGCCGCTTGGCATCAACGCGCTCAATTGCTCAACCCACGATCTGACGGCCGCCAAATAGTCATCCTGCGAGAACGGGTAGAACGAAATCCACAGCCCAAAGCGCTCTGAAAGCGATACTTTTTCTTCAATGCTTTCGCCGAAGTGAACCTCTTCACCGACGTACTTCGTCTCTTCGTTTTCGTGGAAATATTCGGGCAGCAAATGACGCCGATTCGACGTTGCATAGAGCAATACGTTCGGCGTTGCGGCGGCGATGGATCCGTCGAGAATTGCCTTCAGTGCCTTGTAGCTGCCGTCGCCCGTATCAAACGACAAATCATCGCAAAACAGCACAAAACGATACGGCTCGTTGGCGATCAGATCGACGATATCGGGCATGTCATTGAGGTGCTCTTTTTCCACCTCAATCAGGCGCAGCCCTTGCGAACAGTAGCGCGCCAGCATGGCCTTCACCAAAGAACTTTTTCCGGTGCCCCGCGATCCGGTGAGCAACACGTTGTTGGCGGGCTTACCGCCCACAAACTGCGCCGTATTGCGGTCTATCAAATCGTGCTGCGCCTCAACGCCGATCAGCCAATCGGCTTCCATGTGATGCACGTGTTGCACCGTTTCGAGGTACTTATGGGTGCCCGAGACGCGCCAGCGCGCAGCGATGCACGCTTTGAAATCGGGAGCGTCGCGCGGCGGTGGCGCCATGCGCTCTAGGGCGTCGGCAATGCGCGCGAGTGTTGCGTGAAACTGGGTGCTGGATTGACTCATGACGCGACTGCTTAGCTGCGATATTCAGCGTTGATTTTTACGTAGTCATACGAAAAATCGCAGGTATACACCGTCTGTGAAGCACTGCCGCGGCCAAGATCAATGGCAACCGTAATGTCCTCATTCTTCATGGTTCGGGCACCGTCTGCTTCAGAGTAGCTGACGGCGCGACCGCCCTTTTCAGCAACTAATACGTCGTTTAAATGCACCGTAACTTTGGCAGGATCAAGATCCATCGGCGCGCCGTAACCCACGGCGGCAAGAATGCGTCCGAGGTTGGGGTCGCTGGCGAAAAACGCAGTTTTTACCAGCGGTGAATGTGCCACGGCACGTGCAATGCGATCACATTCGGTCACGTCTTTGCCACCGCTGACGGCAATGGTTATAAATTTGGTGGCGCCTTCGCCATCGCGCACAATGGCTTGCGCGAGCGTAAGGCTCACCTGTTCCAGCGCTTTGATCAGCGCAGCAGCATCCGCCGAATCGAGCGACGCCACCGGTGGATTGCCCGCTTTACCGGTGGCCACGATGATGTAGCTGTCGTTGGTCGAGGTGTCGCCGTCGACCGTGACGCGGTTGAAGCTGGCGTCGGCCACGCGCTTGGCCAACGGTTGAAGCAATGCAGGCGCGATGGCCGCATCGGTGAACACGAACGACAGCATGGTGGCCATGTTCGGCTGGATCATGCCGGCACCTTTGGCGATACCGCTGACGCTGATCGTTTTGCCCCCGACGATCGCCTGCGCACTCGCCAGTTTGTAGACGGTGTCGGTGGTCATGATCGTCTGCGCCACGCGATCCCACGCAGCAAACTGCTCTGCCTTCAATGCCGCTGCGGCGGCATGAATGCCGGCATCAATACGATCCATCGGCAGGTGCTCGAGGATGACGCCGGTGGAGAACGGCAACACTTGATGTTCACTGACACCTAGGGCGGCCGCCACACTCGCGCAGCTCGCACGGGCGTTCAACAGGCCCAACTCACCCGTGGCCGCGTTGGCTATGCCGGTGTTGACCAGCAACGCACGAATATGGGCGGAGGCGACAAGGTGCTCGCGACACACCTGTACCGGCGCTGCGGCGAAGCGATTGAGGGTGAACACGCCACCCACGACCGTGCCTTCATCGAACTCAGCGAGCAGCAGGTCATAGCGATTGGCTTTGCGCACGCCCGCCTGCACGGCGGCAAAGCGCACGCCTGCGATGGGGTGAGCAAGTGAAGGGTCTAGGGGGACGTAGGAGACTGGCATAGAAATCAACCGTTCGGTGAATCAAAAAAGTGAAGAGACCGGGATTTATGCGCTTTTCGTCGTTCTGGCGTGCGCCAAAAGTCTATGCACCCTACGATTTACTGAGTCGTGTAGGCCATGGACCCCGGCCTTCAGTCACCCCGGTGAAGACCGGGGCGGGGTGACGAGTTGCTGCGCGTTTTCCTAAAAAGCGCATTGTCACTCCTGAGCAGGCGCGACGAAGTCGCCGGGCGTCGCTGGCTAGTCCAACCGGCCGTGACAGTGCTTGTACTTCTTGCCCGAGCCACACCAACAGGGATCATTGCGTCCGAGCCGCGGACCTTCGTTGACGTTCGGTTGATTGCCGCTACCGTCAGCCGATGAAGCGATCGCTGTGTCCTCTTCGCCTGTCAAAGCATCGACATCGGCATGTTTGTATGAAACATTTTGCATCGCCGGCGCGGGCTCGACCGCTTGTGCATCAGCTTCGGTGCGCACTTGCACCGTCATCAAAATGCGCACCACCTCGGATCGGAAACGATCAAGCATGCCGCCGAACATTTCGAATGATTCGCGCTTGTATTCCTGCTTCGGGTTTTTCTGCGCATAGCCACGCAGGTGGATGCCCTGACGCAGCAGGTCAAGGTTTGACAAATGCTCGCGCCACTGGGTGTCCATGATCTGCAACAAGATGTTGCGCTCGAACTGGCTGAACACGTCGTCGCCCGCGATTTGGCGTTTCTCGTTGTAGGTGTCGAGCGCGGCCTTTTTGCAACGTTCACGAATGTCGGTGTCGTCGAGATCAGGCTCAGCCTTGAGCCATTCGGCAACGTGCGCATGCACATGAATTTCATGCAGTGCGGCCTCAAGCGCAGGCAAATTCCACTGCTCTTCTTGGCTCTCCGGCGGCACATGAAGATTAACGGTGTCTTCCACCCAACCGCCCACCATATCGCGCACGGTATCGCTGACGTTGGAATGTTCAAGCAAGTGGTTACGCTGCTCGTAGATCGCTTTGCGCTGATCGTTGGACACGTCGTCGTACTCAAGCAACTGTTTGCGGATATCGAAGTTGCGCGACTCGACCTTAAGCTGCGCTTTTTCGATCTGCCGCGTCATGATGCCGGCCTCGATTGCTTCGCCGTCAGGAATACGCAGCCGCGTCATGATGTTCTTCATGCGGTCGCCGCCGAAGATGCGAATCAGCGGATCCTCTGCCGACAGGAAGAAACGACTGGACCCGGCGTCACCTTGACGTCCCGCGCGACCGCGCAACTGATTATCGATCCGGCGCGATTCGTGGCGCTCGGTGCCGACGATGCGCAGACCGCCTGCAGCCAGCACCGCATCGTGGCGCTTTTGCCATTCGCCCTGCAGGGCAGCGATTTTTTCTTTACGTTGCTCGGGTGTCAGCGATTCGTCTTCACGGATGGCGCGGATCTCGGGCTCGATGGCACCACCCAACACGATGTCGGTGCCGCGACCGGCCATATTGGTGGCGATGGTGATGATGTTGGGCAATCCGGCCTGCGCGACGATGCTCGCTTCGCGCTCGTGCTGCTTGGCGTTCAACACCTGATGCGGCAGCTTCTCTTTGGTCAACATCGCGGCGATCAGCTCGGAGTTTTCGATCGACGTGGTGCCCACCAATACCGGCTGGCCGCGGGTGTAGCAGTCGCGAATATCGTGAACCGCTGCTGCGTATTTCTCTGCCGTCGACTTGAAGAATAAATCGTTTTCGTCACGACGAACCATGTCGCGGTGAGTCGGAATGATCACCGTTTCAAGGTTGTAAATTTGCTGGAATTCGTAGGCCTCAGTGTCCGCAGTTCCGGTCATACCGGCCAGCTTGGCGTACATGCGGAAATAGTTTTGGAAGGTGATCGAGGCGAGCGTTTGGTTCTCACGCTGGATCGGCACGCCTTCTTTGGCCTCAACGGCTTGATGCAAGCCCTCGCTCCAGCGACGACCGGACATCAAGCGCCCGGTGAATTCGTCAACGATGATGACCTCGCCGTCCTGAACGACGTAATGCTCGTCGCGGTTATACAGAGCGTGTGCGCGCAGCGTGGCATACACGTGGTGCATCAGCGAGATGTTGGTGGCGTCGTACAGGCTGGCGCCGGCGGGCAATAGACCCAACTCTTCAAGCAACTGCTCGGCGTGCTCGTGTCCTTGTTCGGACAGATGCACCTGACGACCCTTCTCGTCAACGTGATAGTCACCCGGGGACGCCTCATCTACCTGCTTGATGAGTTTGGGCGCGAGACCGTTAATCGTGTAATAAATTTCAACGTTGTCTTCGGCCTGACCGGAGATGATGAGCGGGGTGCGCGCCTCATCAATCAGGATTGAATCGACCTCATCGACGATGGCGTAGTTTTGGCCGCGCTGGCGACGATCCGCCACGGCGTATTCCATGTTGTCGCGCAGGTAATCGAAGCCAAATTCGTTGTTGGTGCCGTAGGTAATGTCGGCGGCGTAGGCGGCGATTTTTGAAGCGTTGTCCTGTTGCGTGGTGACCGTGCCCACGCTCATGCCGAGGAAGCGATAAATGCGCCCCATCCAGTCAGCATCGCGAACCACCAAATAGTCGTTCACGGTGACCAGATGCACGCCCTTGCCCGACAAAGCGTTGAGATAAATCGCCAGCGTTGCGGTGAGCGTTTTGCCCTCGCCGGTGCGCATCTCAGGAATTTTGCCTGCGTGCAGCGCCATACCGCCGAGCAATTGCTCGTCGAAGTGGCGCATGTCGAGCACCCGTGAGCTGGCCTCACGCGTGACCGCGAACGCTTCAGGCAGCAATGCATCGAGCGTTTCGCCAGCCGCAATGCGCTGCTTGAACTCGGTGGTTTTGGCTCGCAGTTGGTCGTCGGTCAGCGTCTTCAGCCCGGGTTCCAGCGCGTTGATCTTGACCACCTGAGCGCGGTAAGCTTTGAGCAGGCGGTCGTTGCGGCTGCCAAAAATCGTTTTGAGGAATTTGTCGATCATGTTGTGTGGTCGCGCGGAATTAGTGCGCGGCAAATGTGGCTGTGCCCGCGAGTCGCATCAGGTCATGATGCGACAGCGCGGGCGAAACCCTAGATTTTAAGCCGACGAGGCTGGTGGCGCCGATTTGGCTGGTAGGGCGGATGTCGCCCCAGTTTACTGAGTGGCTAAAGGACTGCGAGAAAACGGCCTGGGTTTTGCGCAACGCCATTGAGGCGCACTTCAAAGTGCAGGTGCGGCCCCGTGGAGCGACCGGTTGAGCCGACGCGCGCGATGCGCTGACCGCGCACCACAAGGTCACCCTCTTTAACCAGCAACTCTGAGCCATGTGCATAGCGGGTGACGAGGCCGTTGCCATGATCGATCTCAACACATTTGCCATAGGCGGGGTGAACGTCGGCATAAATCACTTTACCGCTAGCAGCAGCATTAATCGGCGTTCCGGATTCGGCGGCAAAGTCCACGCCTTCGTGGAATGTTGAATGGCCGCTGAACGGATCGATCCGGTATCCAAAGTTAGAGGTGTAGTTAATATTTTCAACGGGCGGCAGCGTTGGCAGGAATTTGCGTTGTGCGCTGCCCTCCACCAATAACGCCTCAAGCACTGTCAGCTGATCGGCCTTCACATCCACCGTGCCACTCAACTCGCTCAACTGTTTGGCAAAGTCGTCAATCGATAACGGCGCGCCCACGGTCGCCGCGCCGCCGCGCCCACTGTTTGCCGTGGCACTAGGCAACTCTTGTGGCTTCAGGCCCGCGACCTTAGCGAGCTTTTCGCCCAAGCCGTCAAGCCGCAACATGTGCGCCTGCACCTCACCTAGTTTGACCGCGAGACTGTTGATGTTGTCTTGTATTTGTTGCTGGCGCTGCTTCGCCTCGGCATGCTGATCTGCCAGCAACACGCTACGGATCAACGGATGATCACTAGTGGCGGCGTATTTAAGTGACAGGTAATTAGCAAGCGTGGCGGTCATACCCAATGCCAACAACAAAGCAACAGTCAAACCGACGACGTGCGGTATGCCCACCGTCAAACTTTTCTTGGTTCGAAAGTCGCTCGAAACAACGATAATCTGCATGTGAAATTCCTCAAAGCTGCTGGCTCTAGACGAGCCCTTTATCCCCGACCACTGGGACTCACCCAGTTTCTGGACCGCATGCCTGCACTAGGCGCTGCGTTACTGCACGCCCGTGAAGGCTCGCGTCAATTTGATGTGTTGATCGAGGCAGTGCCGGAGCGTCTAAAGCGCTTTGTGATTATGGCGTCGGCCTCGGGAACAACACTTAGTCTTACGGTGGATTCGCCAGAAGCCGCACATTTCGCACGTTTGATGAGCACCGAAATGCTCACGAATTTAGACCGCAAGGGTCTGAAATTTAACGAAATTTCGTTGAGGACGCAATCAAATAATGCGTCCGCGCGTCGGGCACGCATGTTGCCAACCGCTGCCGACAAGCGTCAGATGAGCGCCACAGCAGACATAATTAAGAGTGAGCGCCTACAAACCAGTTTAAAACGATTGGCCAAATCAGTGGCCGAGCGGTAGCGGACCGACCTTTGGCCAAGCAATCTGAGTAAGTTTCAGCTTTTTGCCGAAAGCCTTGCTCCATATGGGCTCATTCAATTTTTTTAGGTAAGTCGAGTTCCGAGCATTGCTGGGTTAAATCACGAACTGTCGGACTTAGGTTTTAGGAGGGATGAAGAGAAGCGAAGCGCTACCCTTTGGTTTCTTGAAGACGAAAGGACGGTGTTTATGGCTTTCTTCACCCCAGAGAAGAGGATACAACTTGAAA
>JACMNN010000046.1 GCA_014378555.1 Burkholderiales bacterium
GCTATAAAAAATGTGGGGATTGATCAAGATGAGTGCGAAAAACGGTTGGGTGCTGGCGATCGGTGCTGCCGCCTGTTTAGGGGCTTCAGCGGCATCAGCTCAGTCCAGCAGCGGAAGCCTATTGGCGGATTCTAGTGGCCGCCTATTGGCGACGGGTGGTGTGTCAACCATTGAAGGCGCGGGCGGCGGTGGGTTGTCGACCTGGGCGTTGATCACGGGCTATGGCACTGACGCTCAAATCGGGGCAAACGTGCATTACACCGGCGTTAAAACGCGCGACTACTCGCTGCAATCAGGCGGCGTGGCGATTGGCCTGTATGACCGGGTGGAGCTTTCTTACGCCAATCAGCAGTTTGACACCAAGGCCGTGCTGACCGCGATCAGCCCCACGCTGCGCGGCTACAAGCTCAAACAAGACGTGTTCGGGGTCAAAGTCCGGTTGCTCGGCAATGCCGTTTACGATCAAGACAGCTGGCTGCCGCAGGTGTCTGTTGGTCTGCAGTACAAAGACAACAAAGACGGCACCGTGATCCCGTTTTTGAACGGCGCGCTGGCCGCGTTGAAGCCGAATATCAAAACCAGCGGCACCGATTTTTACGTGGCAGCGAGCAAGCTTTATTTGGAGCAAAGTGTGCTGGTGAACGGCACGGTGCGCTTGTCAAAAGCCAACCAGTACGGCTTGCTGGGCTTCGGCGGGCCGGATGGACAACGTTATCTGCCTGAGTTTGAGGGCTCGATTGCCTACCTGTTGCGCCGTGATTGGGTGATCGGCGCAGAGGGGCGCTTTAAACGGGGCAATCTTAATAATCCGGCGCTGAATTTGCGCGAACAGGCTGCCTGGGACGTGTTCGTTGCCTACTTCCCGAGCAAAAATGTTTCGATCACGGCGGCCTATGTGGATCTGGGTCAAATCGTTGGCGCGCTAACTAACAACCGGCGCCAGACCGGCGCGTATTTGTCGTTGCAGGCCGGCTTCTAATCGAACGAACTTGTGGCAGCTCTTAGCTGCAAGCGCGTTTGCAGAACGCATGGACGCCTAAAAGCCAGATAGTCGACTATCTGGCTTTTGACGTTTCAGGCCTGACGCAATGGAGATTTCACGCACAAGCCGCCAACGGTTTGCATCGACCCAGCGTAGTTCCGCACTGCACCATTCGCGGCGATTTCCGGCATAGAGCCCTTGTCGTCATTAAGCAACAGACTCCCTCCTATAATCGGCGAGCATGTCGACATTGGCCTAGGCCGTGGCGGCGGGGGGCGGAATTTCGCGGGCCAAGTGCTGGGGGACGCCGGTTCTATTTTCTAGGGCAGGCGCAGCCACTGTACGGAAGTCGTGCCGCAGGTAACGTCACTTTCACACATTAAGGGAGTTCACACACTATGTCAGCCACCACCTGGCTCATCATTTCGCTCGTCTGCGGACTGGCGGCTATCGCGTACGGAGTCGTTTCGATTTCGTGGATCAACGGCCTGTCGGCCGGTAATGCCCGGATGCAAGAAATCGCCGGCGCTATTCAAGCGGGCGCAAAAGCCTATCTAGACCGTCAATATCGCACCATCGCCATCATCGGCGCGATTCTCGCTGTCATTATCTTTTTCGTGCTCGACGGCAAAACAGCGCTCGGCTTCGTGCTCGGTGCGGTGCTCTCGGGCGCTGCCGGCTTTATCGGCATGAATGTGTCGGTGCGGGCCAACGTGCGCACCGCTGAGGCGGCACGCTCGGGCATCAATGCTGCACTGGCTGTGGCCTTCCGTGGCGGTGCTATCACCGGCATGCTGGTGGTCGGCTTGGGTCTGATTGGTGTCGCCGGCTTTTACTGGTTTTTGCTGGGCACCGCGAACTTCGCGCCGGGCATGATGCAGGAAGGGCTACACACGCTGATGGGGCCGCTGATTGGCTTCGCGTTTGGCTCCTCACTCATCTCAATCTTCGCGCGTCTTGGTGGCGGTATCTTCACCAAGGGTGCCGACGTTGGCGCCGACCTCGTGGGCAAAGTTGAAGCCGGTATTCCCGAAGACGACCCGCGCAATCCTGCCGTAATCGCCGACAACGTCGGAGACAACGTGGGCGACTGCGCTGGCATGGCCGCTGACTTATTTGAGACGTATGCGGTGACCATCATCGCCACCATGCTGCTCGGCGCGTTGCTGATGAAGGCCAATGCGGCTGCTGCGGCAATTTACCCGCTCGCGCTTGGCGCCGTGTCGATCATCGCCTCGATCATTGGCTGCTACTTTGTTAAGTACAGCGGCAAAGGCAAGATCATGAACGCCCTTTACAAGGGCCTTGCAGTCGCCGCCGGTCTTTCGCTAGTTGCGTTTTACTTTGTGACCAACGAAGTGTTCAAAGGCGTTGATTTGGGCGTGGGTGTCACCACCCTGCACCTGTTCGGCGCCTGCGTCGTCGGCATCGTGCTCACCGGCGCGCTGGTGATAATTACCGAGTACTACACCGCCACCGAATACGCCCCCGTGCGTCACGTTGCTCAGGCATCCACCACCGGCCACGCCACCAACATCATCGCCGGTATCGGCATCTCGATGAAGTCCACTGGCTACCCAGTGGTTGCCGTGTGTCTCGCCATCCTGGCATCGCATTATCTGGCCGGTTTGTACGGCATTGCGGTGGCGGCAACAGCCATGTTGTCGATGGCCGGAATCGTGGTTGCGCTTGACGCCTACGGCCCGATCACCGACAACGCCGGCGGCATTGCCGAAATGGCTGATCTGCCGAAAGAAGTGCGCGCCGTCACCGACCCGCTCGACGCCGTGGGTAACACCACTAAAGCGGTCACCAAGGGCTACGCCATTGGCTCGGCCGGCCTTGCAGCACTGGTGCTTTTTGCCGACTACACGCACGGTCTTGAGAGCCGTGGCCTGAAAGTTTCGTTCGATTTGTCGAACCACATGGTCATCGTCGGCCTGTTCATCGGCGGCCTGATTCCGTTCCTGTTTGGCGCGATGGCAATGGAGGCCGTGGGTCGTGCCGCGGGTGCCGTGGTTGAAGAAGTTCGCCGCCAGTTCCGCGAGATCAAAGGCATCATGGACGGCACTGGCAAACCAGAATATGGCCGCGCTGTGGACATGCTGACCACCGCCGCAATCAAGGAAATGATTGTGCCGTCGTTGCTGCCGGTGTTCGTGCCGATCCTAGTTGGCGTGATTCTCGGCCCTGAAGCGCTGGGCGGTTTGATGATGGGTGCCATCATCACCGGACTGTTCGTCGCGATCTCCATGTGTACCGGCGGCGGTGCATGGGATAACGCCAAGAAATACATCGAAGATGGCCATCATGGTGGCAAAGGCTCAGACGCCCACAAAGCGGCCGTGACTGGCGACACCGTTGGCGATCCTTACAAAGACACGGCGGGCCCTGCGGTCAATCCGTTGATCAAAATCATCAACATCGTCGCGCTGTTGATTGTTCCGGTCGTAGCCTCGTTGCACGGTGGCAAAGCTGATGCAGGCAAGGTGGCCATGACGGCCAGCGCGCCCGTGGCGGCGGTTACGGCTCCGGCCGTGGCACCAGCCGCGGTGGCCGTGGCTGGCGCACCCGTCGTTGCGGCACCCGCAGCGGTCAGCAATGATGCGGGCAGCTACAGCGTCACGTCAAAAATTGATGGCGACAAGAGCACCGGATTGATGAAGGTCTACTTCGCCAATGCTTCGTCTGCGCTGCCTGCTGGTGCCGACAAGGGCGTGGCGGAACTCGCTGCTGCGTTTAAGGCAAAGCCTTCGGGCAAGCTCACGCTCAGCGGTTATGTGGACGCCAGCGGTGACGCTGCGAAAAATGCAGAACTCGCCAAGCTGCGCGCCTTCGCGGTGCGCGATGCACTGAAAGCAGCGGGCGTCGCTGAAGACAAGATCGAGCTTAAAAAGCCCGAAGATGTAACGGCGGGCGCAACGTCTGCTGTTGAAGGCCGTCGCGTTGAGGTCAGCCTGCAATAGCTCGCTACTTCATCAGTAAAAAAGCCACCTTCGGGTGGCTTTTTTTATTGCGCTCAGTGGTCAGTGGTAGCGGTGCAACGCCCGCTACAGAGAGACAGTACGAAACCCCGCAAACACATCACTGCGATGCGGTAAAAAATAATTTCGATAGCTCGCGTGATGCATGATGTCGAGCGTCGCATACGAGCCGCCGCGCAACACACGATGTTTGCCATCAAACCACGGCGCAGAGTATTCGCGATAACGGTCGGGCGTAAAACCGGGGTAGGGCGCGAAGGTTGACATGGTCCATTCCCACACCTTGCCACCCCAGTCAATGCGCCCATCTGCGGCGGCGGCCTGCCACTCCATTTCGGTGGGCAAACGCACGCCCGCCCAAGCGCAGTAGGCATCCGCCTCAAGCGCACTGACATGAACCACCGGCTCGTCCAGCGCTAAATCAATCCACGTATCGAAGCGCCGTTGTTGCCAGCCGTTCGCGCTATTTCGCCAAAAAATGGGATGTGTTTTAGCTAGCGTGCGTGGGTACGTTTCCGATTCAACAAACCGCGCAAACGCTGCGTTACTCACAAGCTCGCGTGCGATGTGGAACGCAGCGCTGTGCTGCAGCTGCGGCTCGCGCTCGTTATCAAAACTGAATCCCGATGGGTCATCACGCAACACATCCGCATCCGCATCCGCATCCGCATCCGCATCCGCATCCCCGTCGCAACGAGGCGCGTCCAGCACCCAAGCAGGTCGCGGCCATCCCTGCGTCTGCGCGGCCCACGCCAACGCTTCAAGATGCATCGCCTCATGAAACATCGCCAACCGAAACGGATACAGCCCGGCGTCGGTTTCGTCCGCGCGGTCAAGTGCCGCTAACGTCAATTGCAGCGAGCGATCTAAATAATCCAGCACCGTCGCACGCCCAAGTTGCGGCAGGTTGCGCCGCGCGGCATGTGCGATGACGTTTGAATTGAGAAAACTGTCGCATTCGGCCCACACTGAATCACGATCAGCCCGGGTGTCGCCATCGGCCGTGTTGTAGGCATTGCGCACGCACCACCACTCGGCAAACCACGCAACGTGCGCGGTTTCCCACAGCGGTGGGCTGATGGTTGCCAGTGCCTGCGGCGCGATTTGCGCTGCGCTCAGCGCGCACACAAAGTCACGCGAATATTTGCGCAACCGTTGCAGCTGCGCTGCGGTCTCAGCCCGATTAAAGCATCGCGCGCGCGATCCAACTTTAAGAGTGGCAGTGTGCGATAGTTGTTGCATGAAACCCAGTGTCGTCATTGTTTCCCCCGCAAACGCCAAAGCCAACAACGGCAATTGGCATACGGCTGCCCGATGGGCGCGGTTTTTGTCCCGTGATTATGCGGTGAACGTGGTGCAGCAGTGGACGGTTAAAGACCCCTCGCCCGACGTCATGCTGGCGCTGCACGCGCGGCGCTCAGCCGAGTCGATGGTGCAGTTTCGGAAAGTGCGCGCTACAGGCGGGCTGATCCTGGCGCTGACGGGCACCGACGTGTACGGCGACATTCACACCGATGAGGCGGCCCAGCGCTCGCTGGAAATTGCCGATCAGCTGATTTTGCTGCAGCCGAACGCGATGTTGGAATTGCCCCAAGCGCTGCGCCGCAAGTGCGCCACCCTATTTCAATCAGCCACCACGCTGACCGCTGGCGCGCGCTCGTTAAGACATTTCAATATCGTTCAAGTCGGCCATCTACGCGTTGAAAAAGACCCGTTCACGCCGATCACCGCGCTGCGCAAGCTGCCAGCAAGCAGCAAAGTTCGTTTAACCCAGATTGGCACAGCGCTTGACGCCCATCACGCCGACACCTTGGCGGTGGTGCTGCAGCATGAGCAGCGTTTGCGCTGGTTAGGTGGCCTGAGCCGAGCGCAAACGCGGCAGCACATCAAGCGCGCGCATCTGCTGGTGATCGCAAGCAAAATGGAGGGTGGTGCCAACGTAATCGTTGAGGCCATCACCGCGGGCACCCCCGTTATTGCGAGCCACATTAGCGGCAACATTGGCATGTTGGGCGAAGACTATCCCGGTTTTTTTCCGTTTGGCGACACACAGGCATGTGCCGCGCTCATGCATCGCGCTGAGACCGATCCGCGGTTCATGACACAACTCACAGTGGCTTGTTTCGATCGAGCGAAACTGTTTGCGCCTGAGCGAGAGGCCGCGGCAATTCGGGTGAGTGTGCAGCAGATTATTTAACTTAAAACTTCCGGCAAGCGACGCGCAAAGCGTCAACGCCTCGATCCGCAGCCAGCAGGACGGCTGCCCGGCTATAGTGTGAAGTTGCAGCGATTAATCTGCCGGATGGTGTTTCCCGGCGCTCGTAAACTTGGTGTGCACGAGACGTACATTCCGGCTACAGCGCCTTGGGCCTTAAATTTAATCGCGAAAAACGAACTTCTGGAAGTACCCTGCAGCTCATGGCAAATACGTTGCGCTTTCTGCTGAACAGCAAACCGGTTGAACTTGCGGAGGTTGATCCGCATTTGAGCCTGCTTGACTTCGTGCGCGAACATCAATATCTCACCGGCAGCAAAGAGGGTTGCGCCGAGGGCGATTGTGGGGCGTGTACGGTGGTTATGGGCGAGCTGACGCAAGATGGTGCTGGCCGCGATCGGGTGGCGCTGTCGCCGATTAACGCGTGCATTCGCTTGCTGGCCACGCTGGATGGCAAAGCGGTGTTCACGGTGGAATCGCTCAAAGCTGCCAGCGGCACACTGCATCCCACGCAACAGGCAATGGTCGACTGTCACGGCTCGCAATGCGGATTCTGCACGCCGGGATTTGTGATGTCGCTGTTCGCACTTTTTAAAAATGAAGCCTCGCCGAATCGCGCGCAAACGTGTGAAGCGATTGCCGGGAATTTGTGTCGCTGTACGGGTTATCGACCGATCCTAGACGCTGCGCAGGCCATGTATGAAGCCGCGCCGGAAGCACAGTCTGGCTGTGCCACAGGCATGGAGCGGTGGATGTTTACGCCGGCAACAGCGGATGCCGCGCCGATGCCGGGTGAAGCCGAGCTGGCCGCGACGTTGCTGGGGCTTACGCGTCACGATGCGCTGCGCATGACGTCAACCCACGGCACTTTCATCGCGCCGAAAACAGTGAGCGATTTTTCGGCCACCGTACTCGCTCATCCCGACGCGTGGATTCTCGGTGGCGGCACTGACATCGGCCTTTGGGTGAACAAAGCGTTGCAGACGAATGCAACGATCATCTACACCGGAGAGGTCGCCGCTTTAAAACAGATTACCAAAACAGCCGAAGGGCTGCGCATCGGTGCTGCCGTGCCGCTGGAGCACTCCTTCCGCGCCATGAATAGCCTATATCCCGAACTGGCGCATGTGTGGACCCGCTTTGCGTCATGGCCGATTCGCGCCAGCGGCACCCTAGGCGGCAACGTCGCGAACGGCTCGCCGATTGGCGATTCAATGCCCGCTTTGATCGCTATTGGCGCGCAGGTGGTGCTCTGCCGTGGTGAGGTGCAACGAATCATTCCTTTGGAAGACTTATATCTCGACTATAAAAAGCAATCGCGCGAAGTTGGCGAATGGGTCGAAGCGATTGTGCTGCCTTCGCGCGCAGCGCAGAGCCCATTGCAGTTGGCCAGTTATAAAAATTCAAAACGCAACGAACAAGATATTTCGGCGGTGTTTGCTGCGTTTGCAGTTGGCATTGATCGCGGTGGTGTGAGCCATTGCCGCATTGCGTATGGTGGCATGGCCGGGACGCCGAAACGCGCCACGCACGCCGAAAGTGTGTTGCTCGAAAAAGGATGGAGTGAAGCCTCGGTGCGCGCTGCGATGGCGGCACTGTTACTGGACTATGCGCCGCTGACCGACATGCGTGCGAGTGCGGCTTATCGGATGCAGGTGGCGCAGAATTTGTTGCTGCGGTTTTGGCTGGA
>JACMNN010000047.1 GCA_014378555.1 Burkholderiales bacterium
CTGAAGCGCCACCAACAAATTCAATGACTTAGCTCATTCTGCAGCTCGGTCAAAGGCCTCCAAAGTCGACTTTTTTAGGGTCGATTTAGCTGCCGGTGATCTTCCGATTCAGCGGCTTGACCTTTCCCCCCAATCGCTGTCGAACGTAGTGCTCCGTGATTGCGCGGGATGCATGAGCCAAACGCTTTTGCGCAAGCGCCGATGCATCTGTGTCCGTCGCATGCTTCGCGCTGAGATCTCGCAGTGGGAACTGAACGGCCGCAGCTTTTCGCGCTTTGTTAAACCGCTTCTTGAACATGCCCGGCGTGAACGCTTCCCCATGCTCGTTAACAATCAGGATGCGCACGCCAGGTCGGCTCACACGCGAACGAGTTCTTGCCAGCACTTTCGTCAATTCACCTTCGTTCTCGATTTGTATCTTGCGGCCCGTTTTGAGTTGCGTGATCGAGACGAGGTCTTCGTCGTTCACGTCGAGCGTGAGCGCATAAACATCTTGCGGACGTTGTCCCAACAAATAGGCAATGTCCCGCATGTCCTGCACAGGCCAACAAGCGGCATGGGGGTGCGGCGTAAACAACTTTTTCAAACTGAGCTTTAACCATCATCTATAGAGTCGGTTTGCTGGTGGCAATGTCAGGTGCTGCGCCAGCAGCTAAAGCTGCGTTAATAATTACCTGCGCGTCATTGGCGATTTGTCGAAGATGTTCCTCACTGCGAAAGCTTTCGACGTAAATCTTGTAGATATCCTCAGTGCCGGAGGGCCGAGCTGCGAACCATCCACCCTCGGTGATCACCTTCAAGCCGCCAAGCGAAGCGCCGTTGCCCGCGGCTTGCGCCAACACCGTAAGTATTGGGTCACCAGCAAGTTCGCCGGTTACGACCTGCTGCGGCGACAGCTTTGCCAGCAGTCGCTTTTGCGCAGGGGTGGCCGGCGCATCGATGCGGTCGGACACGCAAACGCCGAGCGAGCGCGTCAGCGCCTGGTACCGTTCGCCCGGATCAACGCCGGTGCGCACCGTGATTTCCGCGGCAAGCAACGCTGCGGCGATGCCATCCTTATCGGTGGTCCACACCGAGCCGTCGCGGCGGAGAAATGTGGCCCCGGCACTCTCCTCGCCCGCAAACGCGAGCGAGCTGTCGAGCAGTCCCTCGACATACCACTTGAAGCCCACCGGAACCTCGTAGACTTTGCGGCCGAGTGAAGCTGCCACACGGTCGATCATCTGCGTGCTCACCGCGGTTTTTCCGATCGCTGCATTTGCGCTCCACTGCGGCCGATGCTGAAAAAGATAGTCAATGGCGACGGCTAGATAGTGATTGGATGGCAGCAATCCCGCGCTGCGACAAACGATGCCGTGACGGTCGTGGTCGGTGTCGCAAGCGAATGCGATGTCGAACTGGTCTTTGCGGTCGATCAAACGCTGCATAGCGAACTTCGACGAAGGATCCATTCGAATTTGCCCGTCCCAATCGAGTGTCATAAACGCAAACGTCGGATCAACCGTCTCGCTAATGACCGTTAAATCGAGCCGGTAGCGCTCAGCAATCACCGCCCAATAATGAATCCCCGCACCGCCTAAGGGATCGACGCCGATGCGAATCTTTGAATCGCGAATTGCATTCATGTCGATGACGTTGCCAATGTCTGCAGCGTAGGCGTTGATAAAGTCATGTCGGTGGGTGGTTGCCGCCTGCAAAGCCTTGGAATGCGCGACACGCTTTACGCCTTTAAGTCGCTGTTCGAGAAAGCCATTGGCGGCCGCCTCGATGGCGGTGGTGACAGTGCCGCCGGCCGGACCGCCCTTCGGCGGGTTGTACTTGATGCCACCGTCGCGCGGTGGATTGTGCGACGGGGTCAGCACAATGCCGTCGGCGAGCCCGCTGCTGCGGCCCCGGTTGTAGCTCAGGATGGCGTGCGAGATCGCGGGGGTGGGTGTGTACTGGTCGGCGACGGCGAGCATCACTTCGACCCCATTCGCAGCCAGCACTTCGAGTGCAGTGGCGCAGGCGGGTGCGGAAAGCGCGTGGCTATCAATTCCGAGAAACAGCGGTCCGTTGATACCCATACTTATGCGGTAGTCGCAGATCGCCTGGGTGATCGCCAACACGTGCCATTCATTAAAAGCGCGATCAAACGATGACCCGCGATGCCCGGATGTACCAAATGCGACACGCTCTACTGCGATCGTTGGATCGGGCACCTCAGCGTAGTACGCCGCAACTAGTTGCGCGACATTTATCAGCGCTGACTGCGGCGCAAGTTGACCGGCAAGGGGACTAACTTTGCCATTCATGACAACGCCTGTGGAATGTTCAACGAATGGTGTGCACGCTTCTCGGCGATCCGCGCCAGCAGCGCGGACCAGGAGGTGACAAATGCAGCGACGCCGTCTCGTTGCAGCTTCGCGGCGAGTGCCTCCACATCAACGCCCTCGCGTCGGAACTCTTCGAGCACGGCCTCAGAAAAGCCACCGTCAACCGGCAACGCGCCCGCCACTGCTCCGTGGTTGGCAAATTCGAGAAGTGTTTTTTCAGGAATCGTGTTGATCGTGTCGGGGGTGATGAGCGCCTCCACATACAGCGTGGTGGCAACGGCCTTGTCCTTGCTGCCAGTGCTTGCCCACAGCAGACGCTGCGGCCAGGCCCCTGCTGCTGCCAGCCGCAGCCACCGCGGCGAGGCGAGCAGTTCACGATAGGCGGCGTAAGTGCGCATGGCCATGGTGATACCGAGACGATTTTGAAATTGAGGTGAAATTTGCTCACGCACCGCAACGTCCCAGCGACTGACAAACAGTGACGCAACGGAGCGCACTTTTGGATCCAGACCACCCGCGATGCGGCGCTCGATACCGCGCAGGTAGGCTTCTGCAGCAGCGACGTACTGTTCGCGCGAAAACAGCAGCGTGACATTAATAGGAATGCCGTCAAAGATTGATTGCTCGATGGACGCAATGCCTTCCAGCGTGCCGGGAATCTTGACCAACAGATTGGGGCATGCGGCGTCTGCATGCAGGCGCGCAGCGGCTTTGTTTGTGCTCACGGCATCGTTGGCAAGCAGCGGCGAAACTTCAAGCGAAACCCAGCCATCGACGCCATCACTCGCAAGGAAAATCGGTCGAAACAAATCAGCGGCCTGTTTTAAATCTCGCAGCGCAAGTTTAAAAAATATGTCTTCTAAGGACAGTCCATACGCTGCGCATTCGTGGATGATGGCGTCATATGCATCGCTGCTGCCAATGGCTTGCTCGAACAGCGTCGGATTGGACGTGAGCCCGGTTACCGAAAACGTAGAAATGTAGCTGGCGAGTCGGCCACTGGTGAGTAGTTCACGCGTGATGTGGTCAAGCCATACACGCTGCCCGGTGTCACGAAGTTTGCGTAAATTTGAGTTCATTGTCGTTGCTGCTCTTTATGTTTTGTCGCGCTCAATTTCTAAAACTTGACTGCTCGCTTTATCGTCAAGCAATAGATTTCGTAGGCGAGCGAGGAGTGATGGCAACAGTCGGGCAAGCGTCTATAAACGACGTTGCTGTCCACCTGCAGAAGTTCTATTACCCAATCAATTGCGTGGTCAAGATCTACGGCAAAACGCGGCGGCGATATCGGCCGATTCCCCTGCTTTCTCAGTAGCGGGAGAATATCGCCCCGCTCACGACCGCATGCGTAGTCGTCGCTGCTTACGCGCAACATCCGCCCTTGGCAGACACTGGCGCCGCGAGACCACTCTTTGCCACGCCATACCCCGCTTTCTCGATAGCGGATTGCAGTTGCTCTTGCGAAGTTTGTGCCTCGCTAAATTGCACAATTGCCTCCTGATTCGCCAATGACACCGCCACGCTACTCACTCCAGGAACTGTCCGTAGCGCGTTCTCAATAATGCTGACGCAGCCGCCACACGTCATTCCCGTAACTTTCAAAATTTCAGTGCGCATAGTGATTTTCTTTCCGTGGTGACTTAGCAAAAGTGCGCTGCGTAACCACTCGAAGTTCCACGCCAGTACCAGCAAGTTTGGGTTTCTTTTATCGGGGTGTCTGTGCGCTGTTGCACATAGCGCGACGGCGACGCAGAAAAGTCTGATCCGTATGGGCTCAACGAGATGTCATGGCGTCCAGGCTATTGAGCTTCTCAGTAGTTCAGCGGCGCAGCGCAGCGGCGTTCTATTGACTCGAAACGCCGCATACGCAGAGTGCGCAAATGTCCGTTATTGCCCAGTCGCTTCGGGCGAATTGCGCCGCGTCATGCTGGCCAAGCTAGTGCCAAAAAGCCCTAAGTTTCATCTTGATGCCGTTGCACATTTCAGCAGCATTCAGCTTCGGTCCGGTGCTGTGTAGGGCAACCTTAAAAACACCGATCATGTGGGAGTGGTGACACTCGCAACCGCATCGGCCACGCTCCAGAAAAATTTCTCGTTGAATTTGTCGGGAGCTATCTTGAGCAGGACCGCGCGCACTGGGTCCTTGGCCCTTGCAATCACGAAGTTGATTTGGTGACACTCCAAGACCGTGAGCAGATCGACCATACACTCGGCCGCCGTGCTGTCGATGTCGGGGCTTTCCTCGAGGCTCAGCACCAGATTTTTGACGTCGGTGCGGTTGGTAATCCGCGCCTTAATGTCTGCCAGCACGCCCTCAACGCTGGCAAAAAATAATGGTTCTTCTGGCCGCAGGACAAGCACGCCGGGATGCACCACCGTATCGGTGTGGTTTTCACGATCTACATAGTTTCGGGTGTCGCCAAGCTCGCCAAGTTCTTTCACGACCGGCTGGCTGAAAGTGCGAATAGCCGACGCGATCGAAAGCGCAACGGCAATCAACATGCCATGCAGTACGCCAAAGAATAAGACCGCCAACACCGCTAGCAGCGCTAAATACTGATCGCGATCGAGTCGCCACAGCGCCAGCAGCGGTTTTGGATTGAGCGCATGTAATAAGGCGCTGATCACCGCCGCCGCAAGCACCGGCTCGGGAATCAGTTCGATCAGATGGGTGCCAAAGACGGCGAGCATCAGCACCGCGCCTGCGGCCACTAGACCGGCCAATTTCGATTGTGCGCCCGCAGCCTCGTTGGCGGAACTTGCCGAAAATCCGGCACCCACCGCCATGCCCTGAAATGCACCTGAAGCCAGATTGGTGGCACCCAGTGCCAGCAGTTCGCGATTAGACGCGAGCAAATCGCCGTGGCGCAACGCTAGGCTGCGAACACTGCCCCACGATTCGGCAAATATGATCACCATCAGACCTCCGGCCAGCTCCGCTGTTCGCAGCCATTAGTCGAGCGTTAGCACGGGTAGCGCGGGCATGGGCACCGTGAGCGAAATAGCGCCCACCGTAGCAATGCCGTAGTCAGTCAATGGCACCCAGTACGCCACCCCTACGGCAGTCGCTAGCACCAGAAATGCACCCGGAAGGCGTGACCAGCGCTTCAACAGCAACAGTGCGGTCAATGCGAGCAGCCCGGACAGAGCGCTGGGCAGCGACCACTGTGGCAGCGCTCGCCACAGACCGAGCAGCACGTGCAGCGGGTCACCGCCCACTTTAACGCCCAGCACGATCGGCAATTGCTTAATGATGATGGTGACGGCCAGCGCAAACGAGAATCCATGCAGCACCGGACGCGATACAAACGCAGATAAGCGCCCCAGCTTGACCAGCCCCATCAGCAGTAGTCCCGCACCGGTGAGCAGCACCAACGCGAACGCGAATCCTGCACGATCGACGCCGGCGCTGATCGAGCCTAGGGAAATGACGGCCGCCGCCGTTAACGCGGCCGAGGACGAAGTTGGCGCGACGATGGCAAATCGGCTGCCACCCGCCATTGCGTAGCCGACCAAACCCACCAGCAAAGCAGTAATGGCATGCTGCACCGAAAGATTGGCAATGCTCGAATAGGCGACGGCTTCGGGCAACAAAATACTCGCCACCGAGAGACCCGCCACGATGTCAGCCCAATAGGCATTGGGCGCAGCTTTCAGGCTCGGCGGCACCGCGTCTACCGCGATCACGACGACGCGCCAGACCAGCCTGGAAGGTGCTCAGCCGCCGGGCTGCGCGCCAGTTCAACTGCGCGTTGCAAAGTGGTGCTGCTGTTGAGTTGGGTCGCCTTAACCGAGATACGGCGCCGAAAAAAGTCAGCCCAAAGAAACTCGGCGAACGGCGTGTGGTCCTTGGCATACGCGCCCGCCTGACGCGCCTCGCCAGCGAGACTGCGATACGGATCATCTTGTAGTCCGGTTAGGCGCTTAGGCAACTCACTCACGTCCTGGCGCCGACCCTGCGCGTCGTACGTGTGAACCCACTGGTGATGATCCATGACCGTCCAGAACTCGTCCTTGGTCAAACCGGAAAGGTCGCGCAGAATTGTTACGTGCGTGCGCTCCACGCCTTCCTGGAGCAGCGCGAGCCCGAGGTGATGGTGATCAACGATGTAGATCTGTGACTTGGGGCCGAGCACGGCTGGGAAGTAATGGCTGAACAGATAAGGCTTTCGATCGTCAGCTGCGAGCAACTGCCAAGCACCGCGCCTTTTCTCGACTTCGGCGTAGCCCACGGTCATCTGCGTTGGGCGCAGCTGTTTCAGGGCGACACTCAGAAGATGGTGTTTGTTTGGCCTCACATTGCGCTCCTCGATCGAGTTCAGCTGCAAAGTTTATTTCATATCTATCGCGCGTTTTGTGAATACCCGCGCGCAAAGTTTTGCCGCATGCACCGTCGCGCTCGGCGTGCCCACCGATGTTCTGCAGTTCGTGGATGTGCAGCATCTGACGGCTGCCAAGTAGGCATGCGTCGCGTTGCGTCACTTTACGTCGCCTTGCATTGAAACAACCGCGTGCCATTGCGCTGGCTACCTGTGGCCCATCGAAAGCTCGCAACTTTCGCGATGTCAGCACCACAGCTGCGACGCACGGATTAAATGTGCAGGTAGGCCAGCACGCCAACGATTAGGCCGATGCTGCTGACTATGAACACGCCCGTTTCCAGCCAACGCCGCTTGGTCAGCAACGCTATGGCCGCCATGGTGATGGCAATCTGCAATGCCGTGGTGGCCTGGGCCCACCGATGATGCTGGTGCATGCGAGCTTCGCTCGCTGCATCGAATTCGCTTGACTCCTGCTCGAGTTTTTCCGCGGCGCTTTTGATTTCCACCTTCTCGATCTCGTAGCGCTTGGCTTCACCTTCGAAGAACGGCTTACGCGAGCCGTCAGTCAGCTGTGACCCGAGTTCGCTGAGGTTTTGCTTCGCGCTCTTGGCTTGATAGAAATTCCACTGGTTCGACGCCTCGGTCTTTTTGATGGCAGCATTGTTTTTGAGCAAGGCGGCGTCGGCCTGCGTGGCGCCTGCCATGTAGGAGAACATCGCGCCGAAAGTAGCGAGCACTGCCGTCACCACCGCCAGTTGCCCGGCCAAACCTTTCGGATCGCGCTCCGCAGCTTCATCCATGCGGTCTTCGTGCGCGCCGCGAACTTCAAACTCTTCGGACATGATTGCTTCTCCTCAAGATCGCATAGGGCCGACTACTTCGCGGCGACGGACCGGCACTGCACCGCACTACTTAATTTGCGCTGAGTTGCATCAAGGCTTGAATGCCCATGAGCGCCCCAACCAACGCCATCAAACCGCTGGAAAAGTAGGGCATCTTGCGCGCCAAGTCGCTGAACCTTCCGTTGGCAAAACGTTTGTTCACCTGACTGGCGCCCCAAGCGGCAATCACGCCTACGCTCACCAGCGAAATTGCGAGGCCAAGACTGAAGCTGGCAACCATGACCGCACCTAGCGTGAACTGCTTCAAGTGCAGGCAGATCATCAGTATCGTCACTGAGGCTGGACATGGCACCAGGCCGCCGGTCAAACCGAACATCGCTATCTGCCCCGTGGATACCTTCTGTCCAACAAAGCGGCGTTTGATGTCCTCGGCATGGGCGCGCTCATGGGCGTCTTGGTAGGACCCGTCGCCGCCCAGAAGGTCATCGCCCACATCATGCTGATGGTGATGATGACCATGATCATGACCGCCACGGGCGTGGTCACGGTCGTTTTCAGAAAAACTGACTTCGAAACGGTGGATGTGGTCGCCATGCCCCATACATAGCACCGCCTCAAATTCGTGCGGTTCAGGAATCTCGTGAACAGACTCCAAATAGCGGCCCGATGCCTTGAGTTCAAATGTTTGTTTGGCGCCGTCAGGGCGAAGCGTTTCAATGGACACCGTCTTGTTGCCATCAAACGCTTTGTTGTTCATCGCGCCGTCATAAGCATGAACGCGGAATCGGGGCGGGACGCCCGTTTCAAAGACTTCTAGCTCGATGATTCCGTGACCGGTGTTGATGATCTTGCCGCCGTGTGGTGCGTGCTGATGGGCCTTGGCGGCCAATTCATCGCGACGCGTGCGCAAAAACATCCACAACGATACGCCGATCACCACCACGGCAGACAGCAGCATGAAATAAGGCTCTGCGTGTTCAGCAATCAATTCATTTCCGAACTTCAAGGCGGCAGCAGCCAACGCCCACACGATCAACGAATGCGAAAACGCGGCGCACAGTCCGAGCAGGGCGGCTTGGCCAACCGAGCCCTTGACCGCGATGATGAACGAAGCCATCATCGTTTTGGAGTGCCCAGGCTCTAGGCCATGCAAAGCACCCAACAAAATAGCGGTGGGGACGAAGACCCACAGATTCGTGGCTCCCTGTTGGATCAGTTCTGCGATAGGTGGCATGGGAAATTGTGGTGGGGTGGAATGCGTCTTGCAATGATATTTATACTATACCCTAGTATGCTATAGTCTTGCAAAGGGATATTTACACATGGCTCACACCATCAAAGGCAAAACGAAGCTGCTCACCCGAGTGCGGCGTATTCGCGGCCAGTCCGATGCATTAGAAAAGGCTCTGCAGTCCGAAGCCGACTGCGCTGCGATCCTGCAACAGATCGCGGCCATTCGGGGTGCAGTCAATGGACTTATGTCAGAGGTTCTGGAGCATCACCTGCGCGATCATTTGGGATCAGAGGCCATCGATGCCGCGCAAAGAGGGCGCGACCTTGAAGAGGTCGTGTCGGTGCTGAAGTCCTATCTGAAATAGCCAAAATGTAGTTGCAGCCAAATTTTCGCGAAGTTGGCCAACTATCGAACATAGACCATTATCAAATTCAAAAACGATAATCGCAGCGGCTCACTCTGAGGTCGTTTTGCCAAGTGACGGCACAAAGTGAAGCCAACGTCGAGTCACAAATTTGCCTGGGGTTGATGCAAACCATCATCAGGTCTGACTGTGGTCCCGAAATCAATTCGGTGGCTTGATTTGTCTTTCGCTTACGAGGTGAAAACGCTGACCTCTCTGGGCTTGCGTCGTAGTCCGCCGCTGACGCGCATTAGCGCGGTTGCCTTATTAATCGACGCAAACCTGTGGCGTATCCTTAGGCTGATTAGTCATGCTCTATCTAGTTGAATATTGTGCGCATGACCAGTCACCGCTGTAGTAACCACCACTTAAGCAGACACTGCTTCGACAAGGATCCGCTTGCACATCCCGACTTCGTCTTTCGCCCGCGTTTCCGGCCACCTTGTTAAAGCTTTAGTAAGCGTCGCGGTGCTCGCAACGCCTTCTGCGCATGCGCAGCGCGAAGCGCTACCAACTCCAGGATTTGGGCCTACGCCGCAACTACCGCTTCCACAGCATTCGGCGATACCGACGGTGAATATCGCGCCCGCGAAAGGCTGGTCGCCAGGCGAAATGCCGAAAGTGGCAGAGGGTTTAAAAGTTGTTGCCTTTGCCCGCGGCCTCGATCACCCGCGGTGGGTTTACGTTCTTCCTAATGGGGACGTGCTTGTTGCGGAGTCGAATGCGCCGCCTAAAGCCGAAGGCGGCGGAATCATGGCAATGATCATGGGGTTTTTTCAGAGGCGAGCGGGCGCAGGAACGGTCAGCGCTAACCGCATCACCCTATTGCGCGATACCGACGGTGACGGGGTTGCAGATGTGCAAACGGTTTTTGCTGAGGGGTTGAATTCTCCGTTTGGCATGGCTTTGGTGGGCGACACGTTCTACGTCGCGAACACCGATTCGATCATGAAATTCCCATACTCTGAGGGCGCCACCGCGCTCACTTCTCCTGGCATAAAGTTAGTTGACCTGCCTGCCGGGTCGATCAATCATCACTGGACCAAAAATGTCATTGCTAGCGCTGACGGCAGCAAACTGTTTGTCACGGTCGGTTCAAACAGTAAC
>JACMNN010000256.1 GCA_014378555.1 Burkholderiales bacterium
CTGATCGACATCCTGCCGTATCTGGACGTTGACGGCAACGGCAAGGTCGACGCACTGACCGACGGCCTGATGATCATGCGCAAGCTGCTCGGTCAAACCGGATCGGCAATCACGACCAACGCGATGGGCACCGGAGCGACGCGAAACGCGTTGGATATTGAGGCGTACATCCAGACGTTGAAGCCTCCGTGAGGAAAAACCACTAACGAATTACCGGCGCAGTGATTCATCAATCATTCAAAAGTGCCGATAGCGGGAACGGCGCTAACGAAAAACGGATTGATCCACTATCTTCGTTGTTGCGTCCCGGCCTTCAGTCGCCCCGATGCGGGCCAGGGCGGGGTGACGAATAAAGCTGCATGTTCGTAACGGAGTTGTGTCGGCTCAGCTACCTTGGCAATCCGAAGATCAATATCAAGCGAAGCGAGCGCCGGCGGTGCCGGTCATTCGCAGTGCAACTGCTGCTGCGAAATCGTCTCCCGCCTAGTCGCTTAGCGAACCCCCGCCACACGACCTGCCGCAGGCCCGCCGTTAACTTTGATGCGCGTCGTCTCAGTCAATTTTGCGCCGTCAAATGCAAATACTTGCAATTCGTTTTCGACCATATTCATCACCACGATCTGTCGACCGTCGTTGGAAAACAGCGCACCTTGCGACCAGTGGCCGATCGGCGCTTCGGCCACTTTAATCGGCCGAAAACCGCGATCGATGCGCCATATTTGCAGAAATCCGTTGTCGTTGAAATAGGGGTGGCTGGTGGCCTTATTGCTTCCGTTCATCACCACCACTGCTAGGTGCTCGCCGTCGGGTGAGGCCATGATGCCTTCGGGCGTCTGACCCACCGGCATGGTGTCGATATTGCGCGGCGGCGAACGATTCAAGTCAATGATCGAGAAGGTGTCGATGTCGCCGGCGCCGCGTCCGATGTTGGCAACAGCGGCCCAGCGGCCATGCGGCGACATGGTGATGCCGTACGGGCGCATGCCGGCGCTGATCTCGCGTTTGTCGACCGCTACCGTGTCACCTTCGATGGTCAACACGCTAATCACGCTGTCGCCGTCGCGGGTGACAAGCGCGGTTTTCCCGTCAGGCGTGAACACAATACCCGACGGGCTGGAGTCGGCTTTACCTAGGCTCAAGCTAGCAATTTTGCTGACCTGTTTGCCGGAAATTTTGAGCACTGCAACCGTGCCATCGCCCCGATTTGCCACTAGTGCCAGCGTGCCCGCCGGGTTGATCGCGATGCCCGTGGGCTGCGCGCCGGTGATCACTGTGCCCAGCACTTTGGCCGGAGACGATTTCAGATCGATCAGCGTTACGAAATTGTTGTCGACCAGCTTAGTTTTATCGGTCACATCGGCGCGCTGGCCGCTGCCAACCAGTGCCATCGATTCGTCGGGCGTGAGGGCGACCGTGGTGGGCGGACCGAGCACGGTGGCGGACGGCAATTCGATCTGCGCTATCAGTCGCGGTGGCGTGGTGGACAGGTCAAGTAACGCCGCGCCATCGGGCTTGGGGTTGGCCACCGTAGTGGCAACACCGTTAACAAGCACGACTTTGTTTTCGAGTGCGATCACCGCTATTTGGCCGTGTGCGGACGTAGTGGGGAGCGCCGAAAGCGCAACGATTAGCGAGGTAGCGAGCACGGCGAAGCGTGGACAGATCAACATCAGTGTCTCCTAAGGGGTGGTCGCGACGCTCATTATTAGCGTCGTCAGACTTGTCCGCTATTTTGTCGCTGTGCACCCGCAAATGCAATTTCCGATGTCGTTTGTAGCCTCGCTACTTGACACGGCACAGGGCGCACATCGTATGCGCAAAGGGGTTCTTAAAAAAGTAACTACGGACTTCGCATGCGAGGACGTGGTGAGTCATTTAAATCACCGCATGGCGCATGATCCTTCGCTTATCGCTCAGGATGACAAGTTAACCAATCCGTGTTTCCTGCGACGCATCCAGGTGCGCCGCGCTAAATCGAAACGGGAACCACGCCGCCTAGTTTTTCCGTGATCTCACGCGCGGTGTGCGCGACCAGCGGGCCGAGTTTGAGGATGCGTTCGTCGGTCAGGCGCGCAATCGGTCCGGCCAGCGAAATCGCACCCAGTGGCTCGGCAAATTCGTCATAGATTGGTGCGGCGACGCAGCGCAATCCCATCGCGTTTTCTTCGTCGTCATAGCTGTAACCGCGCGCGCGAATTGTTGCGAACTGCATGCGCAGTTTGTCGGGGTTGGTGATGGTTTTCGAAGTGAGTTCAATCAGCGCGGAGTCGCGGAACACGATGGCCAGCTCGTCTTCGGGCAGTGCCGACAGCATGGCTTTGCCCGATCCGCTGGCGTGTGCCGGAATGCGCGAGCCCAAGCGAACCAACATGCGCATCACTTCATGGCATTGCACCTGGCCGATGAAGCAGGCGTAGGTACCGTCGAGAATTGATAGATTGGCTGTTTCGCCCGACGCTTCCATAAGTTTGCGCAAATAGGCATGGCTTTCGCCCACGAAATCGCGGTTCGATACGAACGCGCAACCAACGCGATATGTTTTCAGGCCGACGTACCAAAGCCCATCTTCTTTTGACTGATAAACAAAGCCCATATCAGCCAGCGTGTTGAGCAGACGGTGAGCGGTGGACGGCGGCAAGCTGGCGCGTAGTGAAATCTCGGTGAGCGTGATGCCGCCCTCGGTTTCGGCTAATTTTTCAAGTAGGGTGAGCCCACGCGTCAGGCTTTGCACGCCGCCGCTGACGGCGCCCGTGGCGGCATTGATCTTGCCACGACGAGCTGAGCCTGCAGAAATCAAGGTCGCAGTGTCGGACGGCAGGGACGGGCGTTGCGGCATGGGCTGCAGGCGGTTGAGCGCCGGGTTGAAATTGACCACGAGTCTAACGAATTGGCGTTGAAGTGCGCTGCATAAGCATCGCTGACGAGCGGTCAGCCGCATGCTTCGCGGAGGCGAGCGGTTAATCGCTGTGCGTTGGCGCTTTAGTGAGGTGTGTCGACCGGCGGCTGCGCTCAACCTCGAGGTTGGTGACTTGCAGCAACCACGGCGTGACGCATATCGTTCGTCGGCGCGCTGCTACCATGCGCCATGGAATCTCCGGTGGCAAACATTGAGGCGCAATTAGCCATCGTTATTGGACTGGTGAACTCGGGCCAAAGCGCGCGCGCAATGCAGCTATGTCAAAGTCTTGAAATATCGCACCCTCCGCATCCGGCAGTGCTTCAGCTGCTAGCGGTCCTTGAACTGCAAGCGGGTGCTCCCGCTGATGCGAGGCGGCATGTTGCGGCAAGCCTTTCGTTACGACCCGACCATATTCCGACCCTAATGCTGGCCAGCGAGGTCGCGCGCGCGACTGGCGATTTGCCGCTGGCGGCGCGGACATTGCAGCGCGTCGTACGCCTCGCACCTGAACACGTTAGCGCCTGGTTTCAACTCGCGCTAGTGCAGCAGGATCTGCAACAGTTAGAGGCTGCGGTCGCGTCGTTGCGCAGCTTGCTTAGACTTGCGCCGGAGCGCGTTGATGCCGAGGTTAACCTTGGCATCGTGTTGCAAGAGCGTGGCCAAATGGATGAGGCGATGCGGGCCTACGGGCGCGCTTATCGCTTGCGGGCGGATACGTTCGGGCGCATTGCGCACGCGCTTGCAACGCCGCGGGTAGGTCGACTGTGGCTTGATTTAAATGAGCTTAAAGTTGCACTACAGACGGCGCCAGCCTAAATTACGGTTTGCGTTTGCTTCTGTAGCCTTTTCGGTAAACACCGGGGCCGCCCATAATCTGCGCTGAAAGTGCGTCGTGCCGAGCCCTATGTTCGTCTGACATTGTTTCGCATATCAGCGTGAGTGGTTCACGTAATACGGGGTAGCACTGCGCGATAGGCGTGCCGCGTTTGAGTACGCCCACGAAATCGGGCTTCGTCCAAACGGCGGGAAAGTTGATGCCGACGTCGCTAAAGCGATCTGAATCGACCATACCCGTGACCAATCGGAACGGCAAGTCGTCGTGATTGATCGGGTGTGTGGCCATCAGTGACCAGCCTTCGGGCAACTCGATGGTCCAGAAGCTGTTGAACTTAATGGCCGACTGCGAGCCGCGCGCTAGCGGTGTTCCGGCTATTTGCTCGGCTACGTGAAAACTTAACGGTGCACGCGGATGGTTGTTCAGCTGCAGCCCGGTTAGTGGCCAATCCCAACTGAACTGTCCGCCCTGCACGTTAACGTCGCATGGCAACAAGATCATGAAGCCATGCGTCATTGCATCAACAAAAGGGGGGCACTGTTTTACGGTGCGGATGCGGCGGAGATGCAGGGCTGAAGCTGCGCGGGGCGCCATGGTTCGCAACCAGTCAGGAAGCGCATTTTTAGCCAGCACTGGAGCGGGCAGCAGGTCGATCAGTGACGGATCACAACGGAACGTAATGTGCATGGGTTAAGCATACCGCTCTGCTGGTTGTAGCAACCAGCAGAGCGAAGTCACGTTTAGGCTTTACGTCCGATGCGGACGCTTCTACCTTTCTTTAACGAACTTTACCGGCTTTCCACGCGTTGAGCAGCGTGTCGTAAGCAATTGTTTCGCCTTTGGGCTTTTCGTTCGCTAGCTTTTTCCAAGGTGCGTTAGTGCTGCTGAGCCACTTATTTGGATCACTTTTTGGATTGAGCTTGGGCGCGCAATGAGCCATGCCTGCACGTTGCAAACGCGCCATCACGTCATCCATTTCGTTGGCTAAATTGTCCATCGCTTGCTGCGGCGTTTTTTCACCGGTAACCGCAACCGCCACGTTTTTCCACCACAGCTGTGCTAGTTTTGGATAGTCGGGTACGTTGTTGCCAGTAGGCGTCCAGGCTACTCGAGCAGGACTACGGTAGAACTCGATCAAACCACCATATTTCGCTGCGTTTTGCGTGAAGTAATCCGAGCGAATGTCACTGTCGCGAACAAAGGTGAGGCCCACGATTGACTTCTTCAGTGACGTCGTTTTTGCGGTCACGAATTGCGCGTAAAGCCAAGCGGCCGTCGCACGATCTGGATCGTTGGATTTCAAGAATGTCCAGGCGCCCACGTCCTGATAACCGTTTTGCATGCCTGGCTTCCAATACGGTCCATTCGGACCGGGAGCCATGCGCCACTTTGGCGTACCGTCAGCGTTGACCACCGGCAGCCCTGGTTTGATCATGTCTGCCGTAAACGCGGTGTACCAAAAAATCTGTTGCGCAATTTGACCCTGCGCCGGGACCGGACCAGATTCACCAAACGTCATGCCGGTGGCTGCCTTTGGCGCATACTTTTTCATCCAGTCCACATATTTGGTAAGCGCATAGACCGCTGCTGGCGAATTGGTGGCGCCGCCACGTTCAACTGCGGCGCCGACTGGCGTGCAGTTGTCTGCTGCGACTCGAATGCCCCACTCGTCGATCGGCAGACCATTGGGAATGCCCTTATCGGCAGCGCCCGCCATCGACAACCAAGCGTCGGTAAATCGCCAGCCCAACGATGGATCTTTTTTGCCGTAATCCATGTGACCGTAGATCGGCTTGCCATCGATGGTTTTCACATCAATGCTAAAAAACGCGGCAATATCTTCGTACGCGGACCAATTGAGCGGCACACCGAGGTCATACCCGTACTTCGCTTTAAATTTCGCTTTGAGATCGGCGCGATCAAATAGGTCGGCGCGAAACCAGTATAGGTTGGCAAATTGTTGGTCGGGCAACTGATAAAGCTTACCGTCCGGCGCGGTAGTAAAGCTGGTGCCAATAAAGTCTTTTAAATCCAAGCCAGGATTGGTAAAGTCTTTCCACGATCCAGCCATCTGGTCGGTAAGTGACAACGCCGTGCCATATCGATAATGAGTGCCGATGTGATCGGAGTCGTTAATCCAGCCGTCGTAAATTGACTTGCCGGATTGCATCGACGTTTGCAGTTTTTCGACAACGTCACCCTCTTGGATGATGTCGTGTTTAACCTTAATGCCGGTAATTTCTTCAAACGCCTTGGCCAGCGTTTTTGATTCGTACTCGTGAGTCGTTAGCGTTTCAGACACCACCGAAATCTCTTTTACGCCTTTATCACTCAGTTTTTTTGCTGCAGCAATAAACCACTTCATCTCCGTCATCTGTTGATCTTTGTTCAACGTAGACGGCTGAAATTCGCTATCGATCCATTTTTTGGCCTCAGCTTCACCGGCCCAGGCGCTGTTGCCCATCGCCATCGCGAGCACACCAAAAGCAACCGCTTTCATTCGAAACTTCATCTCTGCCACTCCTTTTGTTTTGCGTCCCTGAAACTGCGGCACTGGGCGGGATACGTACACCAATGTCGTTTTGTAACCTAGCTCACCTAAGCTGGTGAAAGTTAATTCGCGCTAACCTTTTTTCATGATGATTGAAAGCAGCAGCATCGACAGCGCAAAGCTTATCCAGACCGAAGGCTCTTGTTCGAGGCCAAACCAGGCCATCATCTTTTCGCCGAGTGCGACAAATAGCAAGTTGATATAGGCGGCCGTGAGCAGGCCAATAAATAGGCGGTCGCCGCGCGTAGTGGCAATGGGCAGCAGTCCTTTGCGCATGACGGTTGGCGAGCGAATTTCCCACACCGTCATGGCAATCAGCATGAGTACGATACAGGTGAAAAATACGACGACTGGTGTGGTCCATGCCATCCACTCAAACATCAAACTCTCCCCATCGCGAAGCCCTTGGCGATGTAATGCCGAACAAACCAAATCACAATCGCACCGGGCACAATGGTTAATACGCCCGCCGCTGCGAGCACGCCCCAGTCCATCCCTGATGCTGAAACGGTGCGCGTCATCACCGCCACAATCGGTTTTGCATTAACACTGGTCAAGGTGCGCGCCATCAGCAATTCCACCCAGCTGAACATGAAGCAGAAAAATGCGGCGACGCCGACGCCTGATTTAATGAGTGGGATAAATATTGTGGTGAAGAAGCGCGGGAACGAATAGCCGTCGATATACGCTGTTTCATCGATTTCTCGTGGTACGCCGCTCATAAAACCTTCCAGAATCCAGACCGCCAGCGGCACGTTAAACACCAAGTGCGCCATCGCGACGGCAATGTGCGTGTCCATCAATCCGAGCGTGGTGTAGAGCTGAAAAAACGGCAGCAAAAATACCGCTGGAGGCGTCATGCGATTGGTGAGAAGCCAAAAGAAAACGTGCTTATCGCCCAAGAACGAATAACGGGAAAACGCATAGGCTGCAGGCAGCGCAACCAGTAGCGAGATCACCGTATTCATCGCCACATAAATCATTGAATTAATGTAGCCCGAATACCACGACACATCGGTAAATATGGTGTGGTAATGATCCAGGGTGAAGTGTTTGGGCCACAAGCTAAATGTCGAAACAATTTCGGTATTAGGTTTGAATGACATATTGACCATCCAGTACACCGGCAGGATGGCAAACACCAAGTAAAGAATCAGGAACAGGGTGCGCTTCCGAAAGCGACGCTCATCCATTGCTCACCTCTTTGTCCGATGTGCCCACGCGCTGCATCCAGTTGTAGAGAATGAAGCAAAGCAGCAAAATAATCAAAAAGTAAATCAACGAAAACGCGGCCGCTGGGCCCAAATCAAATTGCCCCACGGCTTTTTGCGTTAGGTACTGGCTCAAAAATGTCGTCGCATTTCCCGGACCACCACCCGTCAGCACGAACGGCTCGGTGTAAATCATGAAGCTATCCATAAAACGCAGCAGCACGGCGATCATCAGAACGCCACGCAATTTTGGTAACTGGATGTAGCGGAACACCGCGAGTTTCGATGCGCCGTCAATTTGCGCCGCTTGGTAGTACGCGTCAGGAATGGCGCGAAGTCCGGCATAGCAAAGCAGCGCAACCAAAGGCGTCCAGTGCCACACATCCATAACCAGTACGGTGAGCCACGCATCGGTTGCGTTGCCGGTGTAGCTGTAGTCAAAGCCCATCGCCGATAGGCTCGCGCCAAGCAATCCGATGTCAGTACGGCCGTAAATTTGCCAAATGGTGCCGACCACATTCCACGGGATCAGCAGCGAAATAGCGACTAGTACCAGCACGGCCGACGCTTGCCATCCTTTCGCGGGCATTGAAAGGGCGAGTGCAATGCCGAGCGGGATTTGCACAATGAGTACAGTGAGGGAGAACGTGATCTGCCGAATGAGCGCGCCCTGCAGGTCGTCGTCGCGCATGACTGATTTAAACCACTCGGTACCTACGAACACACGGCGGTCGGGAGAAATAATGTCTTGCAACGAATAGTTCACCACCGTCATGAGCGGCAAGATCGCCGAAAACGCGACACAGATCACGACCGGCAAGATCAGAAACCACGCTTTTTGGTTGACAGGTTTCACGCGATTAAGACCTCATTGTTATAGAAGCAGGTATGCGTATTTAAAACTGCAATGTGTACGGTCTCGCCCAATTTTGGAATGGGCTGATGGGTAGCAACGCGGGCGCGCAGCGTGTGCCCGCTGACGGTGGATGTGATGAGCCAATAGGTGCCCACGTCCTGCGTTTGCGTTACAACGGCTTGCACTGCACCTGCATCGCTTGCATCAGTTAGCGTGACGTATTCGGGGCGAATACCTAACGTAAATTGGTCTAGGTCAGGCGTCACCCAATTGCTTTTGATGCGCTGGCCGGTAATTTCCAGCGTGGTTGAGGTTTTCTTTGCCGGTAAAAAATTCATACCCGGTGAGCCGATAAAGTGGCCGACAAAGGTGTGCTGTGGGCGCTCGAACAAATCACTGGCGCTGCCGATCTGCACCGCGCGGCCGCGCGTCATCACCACCACTTGGTCGGCGAAAGTGAGCGCCTCTACTTGGTCGTGCGTCACGTACACAAACGTCAGTTTCAACTCACTATGAATTTGCTTGAGCTTCCGGCGCAATTGCCACTTCAAATGCGGATCGATGACGGTGAGTGGTTCATCGAAGAGCACGGCACGCACGTCCTCGCGCACCAGTCCGCGGCCTAAGGAAATTTTTTGTTTGGCATCAGCGGCAAGCCCCGCTGCTCGCATATTCAGCTGGCCGCTCATCTCCAGCATCTCAGCAATTTTCCCGACCCGCGCTTTAATTTTTTGTGGCGAAACGCCGCGGTTCTTCAATGGGAACGCAAGGTTTTCGGCGACTGTCATCGTGTCATAGATCACCGGGAACTGAAACACTTGGGCAATGTTTCGTTGTTGCGGCAGCAGTGCTGTGACGTCTTCGCCATCAAATTTAACCGTGCCGTGCGACGGTTTCACCAAGCCAGAGATGATGTTCAGCATGGTCGTTTTGCCGCAGCCCGAAGGGCCTAGTAACGCGTAGGCGCCACCATCATTGAAGGTCATTTTTAACGGCAGCAACGCATAGTCTTCATCGCGTAGCGGATTTACTTTGTAGGCGTGCGCCAGATCCAGTTCGATGCGCGCCATCTTATTGCCTCGAATCAAAAATGGGCGCGCTTAACAGTGCGCCGTTGGCATCAAATACGTACGCTTGATCGGGTTGCAAATACAACGTGATGTTTGCGCCCAATTCAAATTGATGGACTCCGGTAAATTGCGCAATCACTTCTCCCACCGCTGTTTCCGCATGGACGAACGTGTCTGATCCTGAGATTTCTGCAAGCTCCACTTTCCCCGGTAAGGCAATTGTGGTGGCGCTTGCATTGATTTGCAAAGCGCTGGCGCGAATACCAACGGTGACATTTGTAGAAGTTGCGTTGCTGGTGCTGCGCGGCAAACGCACGCCCCCGGCAAGCAGCACCGCGTCACCGCTTAATTCGCCCTTAAGTAAATTCATTGGCGGATCGCTAAATGCGCGTGCTACGCGTATTGATTTTGGATGACGAAACACCTCCGCGGTCGGGCCATATTGCAATAGCTCGCCGCGATCGAGCACCGCGGTGTAGCCGCCGAGCAGTAGAGCCTCCGTGGGTTCAGTCGTGGCGTACACGACCGTTGAGCTGCCTGCTGCGAAAAGTTGCGTCAACTCATCGCGCAACTCCTCGCGCAGCTTGTAATCCAAATTGACCAAGGGTTCATCAAGCAGCATCAGGGGCGCCTGCTTTGCCAGCGCACGCGCGAGGGCCACCCGTTGCTGCTGCCCCCCCGAAAGTTCGGCCGGCAAGCGATTCAAAAAAGGTTCAATGTGCAGCTTTTCTGCAAGTGCCTGCACGCGCGAATTGATGTTGGCTTCGCGGCGTAATTTCAGGGGTGACGCGATGTTGTCAAAAACGGTCATCGACGGGTAGTTGATAAATTGCTGGTACACCATGGCGACATTACGATCGCGCACCGGCACGCCGGTGACATCGGTGTTGTCCACAACCACACGCCCCGACGTCGGCTTATCTAGCCCCGCCATCAATCGCATTAGGGTTGTTTTTCCCGCTTGGGTTGCGCCCAACAATACGGTTACAGCTCCGGGTACGAGCGTTAGATCTAGTGGATACAGATAGGTCTGCGCAGCCACTTTTTGTTCGATGCGTTCGAGAACTAGTTGCATACGCGTTCTGTCATTTTTGTGTTCACTTGTACATGCCAGTGTAGTCCGCACCACTGACTTACGGCGGTTATTGCAGTGCTTTCGAAATGCAGGCCGAGCTTGCTGCGCCTCCACAGCACATCGTCTGCGCTGCGCGCCCATTCGTGCGTGTAGAGGTAATTGAGCTCTGCAACAAATAAGCCGGGCGCTATCTCTTCGCCCAACTGGCCGTTACCTAAAACTTCGGTAACGCGCGAACCGTAAGCACGGCAAAGTCGGTTTATTAGTTCGCGTGGCAACTGTGGATGCTGCAGAACAACGGCGTCGACAAAGCGGATGAAGTCAGCGTCGGGCCGAAGCGCTGCGCCAATCCAAGCGCTCAGGTCGCCACCGGGCAGTAACGCGCCTTTTGTCCATGCGCCTTTAGTCATATGGAGAGGCGCCGCGAGCAAATCTGCCGCCTCCTCAGCAAGTTTGCGAAACGTTGTGATCTTGCCGCCCCAAATATTGAGCAGTGGCGCTTGCGCGGTATCCAGCTCGAGCAGATAGTCACGCGTGACCGCAGACGGATCGTCGGAGGCATCTTCAAGCAGCGGGCGTACACCGCAATAGCTCCACACCACATCGGCCTCGGTGATGGCATGCTCAAAGTAGCCGTTTGCTTGGTCACAAAGATATTTAATTTCGCTGGCATCGATACGCGCCTCGCCGATGCTGCCGCGATACTCAACGTCGGTGGTGCCGATTAAGGTGAAGTCGCGCTCGTATGGAATCGCGAAGATGATTCGCTTGTCATTATTTTGAAAAATGTAGGCGTGGTCGTGATCAAACATTTTGCGCACGACGATGTGGCTGCCCTTGACGAGTCGTAGCGATTTTGGCTTCGCCTTGGGTACATGTTCAGACAGAAACTGCGCTGCCCAAGGTCCTGCGGCGTTGACCAGCGCACGCGCCGTAACGCTCCGCATTGCGCCATCTTTGCTTTGTAATTTGGCGTGCCACAGTTCCGCGTCGCGTTTGGCGCTCACGCACGCGGTGCGTGTTAGCACGGTTGCACCGTGCTTCTCGGCATCGATGGCGTTGAGCACAACCAGCCGCGCATCATCTACCCAGCCGTCGGAATAAATAAACGCTTTGCGTAGGTGCTTCTTGAGTGGAGCGCCAACAGCATGATCGCGCAGGTTAACGGTTTGCGATCCCGCGAGTAATTCACGCCGTGCTAAGTTGTCATATAAAAATAAACCGGCACGAATCATCCACACCGGGCGCGCACCTTTTGCCGTTTCGTCGTGGGGCAAAACAAAGCGTAGCGGCCACATGATGTGCGGCGCGCTTTTAAGCAACACTTCGCGCTCAGCTAGCGCTTTGCGAACCAGCGAAAATTCGAAATGCTCAAGATAACGCAGGCCACCGTGAATCAGTTTGGTCGAACAGGAGGACGTGTGCTGCGCCAAATCATCGCGCTCGCACAGCAACACCGACAGGCCACGCCCCGCCAAATCGCGGGCGATGCCCGCGCCATTAATGCCACCACCAACAACCAACACGTCGACGGCACTCCCTGTTTCTGAGTCAATGGCAGCGGCAGACATCAGGCGTGCCGATCCGAGAACACGGCAGCCAATATCGCTACACCGTCCAATGTCGACAGCGACCCTGTCTTCTGAAAAGTTTTTTCGTAAACCATGCAGGCTTTGTTTGTTTTCGTTTTTTTGTTTATTCGTTCGTTTTAATTACAAAAGAAAACAAAAGCAAGCAAATGCGCTTACTTTGTGTTCTTTTTTTGTTGTTGTGGTTCAATGCGGGTCAGCAAAGAGGAACCCATCCGGCCTAGATTTAATGATTCCCAACCCCCGCCAATCCTTGCTGATAGACGAAGTTTGCGCGCGCGGTGCGGTGTCGGTGGAGGCGCTCGCTGAGCAGTTTGGCGTCACGCTACAAACCGTGCGTCGTGATGTGAAGTTGCTTTCTGCAGCGGGAATGCTCGCGCGCTTTCACGGCGGCGTGAGAATGCCGTCGTCGACGATTGAAAATATCGCGTATCGACAGCGCCAGCAACTCAACGAACAGGGCAAGCTTCGGATCGCCAAACATATTGCTTCGACCGTGCCGAACAATTGCTCGCTAATACTTAATATTGGCACCACAATGGAGGCGGTTGCGCGTGAGCTTTTGCGCCACACGGGGCTGCGCGTGGTGACCAATAATTTGAACGTGGCGGCGATTCTTTCCGACAATCCTGACTGCGAGGTGATCGTCGCCGGCGGCGTGGTGCGTTCACGCGATCGCGGCATCATCGGCGAGGTCACCGTTGAATTCATTCGTCAGTTCAAAGTTGACATCGGGCTGATTGGCATTTCAGCGATCGAATCTGACGGCACGCTACGCGATTTCGATTACCGCGAAGTCAACGTCGCCAAAGCGGTCATCGAACATTCACGCGAAGTCTGGCTTGCCGCTGATCACACTAAATTCAACCGTACTGCGATGGTCGAACTCGCGCATCTGCATCAGGTGGATCGATTGTTTACGGACGCAGAGCCGCCAACGCCCTTCCACGAATTAATCGCGGCGGCGGATGTGGAGCTCACGGTGGTGTCCGCGTAAGAATCAACATTGTTATGACGTGCTTTGTGTAGCGACTAATAGTTTCGCGACCAGCCCGCAGCGGCGTGCATGCAACCCTACCTTGGCAAAGTTTCTCGGTTGGGTCGCCGTGATTTTTATGCCACGTTTGTGTTCAACAATTTGACCGAGATGCGACCGAGCTGTTTGGCGCTTCCTCAGCTCACTCGCTCCGCTGCGCGGTCTGGCATGAAATGAATGATCGGCGGAATGATGAGCAGCACGCAGGCAACGGGCACCGACACATAGGCCATCGGAATCGCCAGCAATTGCAGCGTTATGGCCACCGTGTTTTTCGCCACGCCACGGA
>JACMNN010000257.1 GCA_014378555.1 Burkholderiales bacterium
GAGCGCGGTGCGATCGTCGACGTCTTTGACGATGACTGGAACCTCGGTCAAACCCGCCAATTGTGCTGCGCGGAAGCGGCGCTCGCCGGCAATGATTTCGTAGCCGGGATGCGTGCCACTGGCCGCGCCTGCGGACGCAATTTGGCGAACGATGATCGGTTGCATGATGCCCTGCACCTTGATCGAGGATGCCAGCTCGGTAAGCGAAGCATCATCAAAGCGGCGGCGCGGTTGGAATTTACCCGCCTGAAGGTGTGTGACGGAAAGCGAAATCATGCCCGTGGCGGGCGCGTTGACCGGCGTCGGCTCCGGCATCAGCAACGCATCGAGTCCGCGGCCGAGGCCTTTTAGTTTTACTGCCATAGCGTGTTCTCTGTTGTCTCAGGGGTGGGGCGGGTACGGTGTGCCGTTCCCCGCTCGTTCTTGGTTACGTTAGTAGCGCTCGCTTTGCTGGGGCGGCGCCCGCCCTAGGTCTTTGCCGCCTCGTGCTTCGCCAGCAACTCGGCGGCTAACTGCATGTAGGCCTGCGATCCTTTGCTTGCTTTGTCCAGCAGCAATACCGGCAAGCCATGCGACGGCGCTTCGGCAAGGCGCACATTACGCGGGATGATGGTGGTGAAAAGCTTGCTGCCGAAATGCTGTTGAAGTTGAGCGGCGACCTGCTGCGACAGCGAAATTCGCGGGTCGTACATGGTGCGCAGCAGGCCTTCGATTTCGAGTGTTGGATTCAGGTGTTGCTGCATTTTGCGCAGCGTTTGCACCAGATCCGACAAGCCTTCTAGCGCGTAGTATTCGCACTGCATTGGGATCAGCACGCTGTCAGCGGCACACAGCGCGTTAAGTGTCAGCAGATTGAGGGTCGGTGGGCAGTCGATCAGCACGTAGTCGTACTGGTCGGCGACTGAGGCAATCGCGGCTTTCAGGGTGTGGATGGCGTCCTTGAGCTTGGTTTCGCGGTCCGGCATCGACACCATCTCGATTTCTGCGCCGGCAAGCTCGCGATTAGCGGGAATCAGGTCGAAATCGCCCTTCGCTCTCACCCGCGCGTCGAGCATGGAGGCCTCGCCGAGCAGCACGGCGTACACGCTGGTCTCGAGCGCGTTTTTATCGACGCCGGCGCCCATCGTGGCGTTGCCCTGCGGATCGACGTCGATCAGCAGTACGCGACGGCCATGCGCGGCCAGCGATGCCGAAAGATTGACCGCTGTGGTGGTCTTTCCGACGCCGCCTTTTTGGTTGGCAATGGCGATGATTCTGATCATTATTGTTTTCTAGATTCTTTGGAGAGCGCCGCTGCAGCGGCGCCCGTGGCGGGGCTCATTTTTGCAGCGCAAATTTGACGCTAAATCCGATCAGTGCCGCGCCCGCCATACGCTTGAGCCAAGTGCCCGCCGATGGATGCCGTACAAACACCCGTTTGGCTATTTGTGCGGCGGCGATGAGCCACATGCAATACGCAAACACGATGCCGAGCACCAGCGCCATCATGCGCCCATACGTGGCGATGCCGTCAAACGAGATCGGATCGATAAATAACGGAAAAAACGCTACGTAAAAGCCGATTACCTTGGGGTTTGCCAACGAAACCAAGGCGGCCTCGCGAAACCATTGCCACGCACCCCGCCCCGCTTCGGTGGAAACAACGCCTTCGCCCATTGCAAGCTTTGAGTGGCGGATGAGTGTGTAGCCGATCCATGCCAAGTAGGCAGCACCCGCGTAACGCAACAGGTCGAATGCCCGCGGATAGGCGGCGGCGAGGGCTGCGACACCAGAAAGCGCCAACACGATCCACACGGCGTCGCCGGCCATCAAGCCCAACGTGCTCCAGAAGCCCGCGCGTGGACCGCCGTTGGGCTCCGCCATGGAGGCGAAAATCTTAATGGTTCCGGGACCGGGAATGGCGAGGAAAATTAACGTGGCGGTAACCAGTGCCCACAGATCGTTGATGCCAGTCATGCGCGTCTACGCTCGTGCCAACCAAACCAAGCACCGTTCTGCATCGAGAAACGGAACAGTGAGCGCACGCTTACGGTCGACTACCCAGCCGGTGCCTGCGAGCTCACTGATCTCGTCATGCGGGCTCTTCCCTTTCATGGCGAGCAACAGGCTTTCTTCGTCATCGACCAGGCAATGCTCGGCGCTAGTGACAAAATCCTTTAGTGAAGCGAAGGCGCGCGAGATCACCACGTCATAGGTGACCGGATGATCTTCGACGCGTGAATGCACGGCGCTCAAATTGCTAATCTTCAATAGCGTAGCGGCTTTTTCGATGTAGTCGGTTTTTTTGCGCACGGAATCGACCGCGACGACTTCCAGATCGGGACGCATCACTGCAATTGGCAGCGCTGGGTAGCCGCCCCCGGAGCCCACATCCAGCAAAGTGGTGGCTTCTCCCGGGATGCAGTACAGCACTGAAAGTGAGTCGAGAATATGCTGCACCAGCATGTCATGGGGGTCACGAATGGCGGTCAGGTTGATGACCGCATTCCATTCGTTAAGAAAGGCAAGTGACTCGATCAGCTGATCTTTTTGTTTGTCGCTTGCGACGATGCGCATCTCGACCAACCCAGCATCGAGTTTGCTGCGCAGCTCAGCGCGTAACTCGGGGGTAAAGTCGATTTGCTCGCGTTTCAATGGTCGGTCGATCACGGGGCGGAGCCCTGCGGAAGTGGTCATGCCTTGGCCTTGTGGGTTGATGTTAAGTTGCACGCGAGGGCGGGTGCCAGTCTTAATTGGAGTCACTAGCGTTCACCCGTTATGCGAGGAGCGCCGTGTGATGCCCTTTTTTGAGGTGAACCAGCAGCAGCGATGTTGCTGCCGGTGTAACGCCTGAGATGCGACCAGCTTGCCCCAGCGTATCAGGGCGTTGCGCGGACAGTTTAATCTGCACTTCTTTCGAGAGTCCACGGACCTGCATATAGTCGATGTCTGGCGGAAAGCGCAGGTTTTCGTTGGCTAGTTGGCGGTTGATTTCATCTTGCTGGCGTTCGATGTAGCCCGCATATTTTGCGGCAATTTCTACTTGTTCGCTGATGGATTCGTCCAGTTCCGCCTCGTAGTTAGGTGTGGCGGAAGAAGTCAAATCGCTTTTTGCCTTTAATCCCAATTCGTTGCGCAGCGCATCAATCGCGGTGAACGCCACGCCGGGCCGACGTAGCAAGTCAAACAAGCTGTATTCCCGCTCAATTGTGGTGCCGAGCAATGCCGTCGCGCGCTCGCCTGAGAGTAGCGCAGGATTCACCCAGGTTGACTTGAGTCGCTCTGTTTCACGTGAAACATTGTCGCGCTTGCGGTTAAATGCTTCCCAGCGGGCGTCGTCAACCAGCCCTAGCGCCCTGCCCTGCTCGGTCAAGCGCATATCAGCATTGTCTTCACGAAGCTGCAGTCGGTATTCGGCGCGACTGGTGAACATGCGATACGGTTCGCTGACGCCTTGCGTGGTGAGGTCGTCTACCAGTACGCCGAGGTACGCCTCGTCACGTCGTGGACACCACCCGTCGAGCCCTTTCGACTTGCGCGCTGCATTCAGACCCGCGAGCAAACCTTGCGCTGCCGCCTCTTCGTATCCAGTGGTGCCGTTGATTTGGCCGGCCATAAACAGACCTTCCAGATACTTGGTTTCAAGCGTTTGCTTTAGCTGCCGAGGGTCAAAGTAGTCGTACTCAATGGCATAGCCGGGGCGCAAAATGTGCGCGTTTTCCAGTCCCAGCATTGAGCGGATCAGCGCTAACTGAACATCGAATGGCAGGCTGGTCGATACCCCTGCCGGGTAATATTCGTGTGTGGTCAAACCCTCCGGCTCAAGGAAGATTTGGTGGCTTGTCTTGTCGGCGAAGCGATGAATTTTGTCTTCAATGCTCGGGCAATAGCGCGGGCCAACACCCGCAATCACGCCGGTAAACAACGGCGATCGATCGAGGCCAGCGCGCACAATATCGTGCGTCTGCGGGTTGGTGTGGGTGATGAAGCACGGCATTTGGCGCGGATGCATTGCGCGGTTGCCCATAAAGCTGAACACCGGCGCGGGATCGTCGCCAGGTTGAATGCCGAGTTTTGCGAAATCAATAGATTTACCGTCGATTCGCGGCGGCGTGCCGGTTTTGAGGCGACCCTGCGGAAGCTTCATTTCTTTGAGGCGTGCGCCCAGTGTGCTGGCGGCTGGGTCGCCCGCCCGTCCCGCCGTGTAATGTTCCAGCCCAATATGGATAAGGCCGGATAGAAATGTGCCGGCAGTCAGCACGATGTTCGGCGCCTCAAATGTCACGCCCATTTGCGTGCGCACGCCCGTCACCCGTCCGCCATTGACGCAAACGTCGTCCACAGGCTGCTGAAATAGCGTTAGATTCGGTTGGTTTTCGATACGGGAGCGTATCGCTGCGCGGTACATCACCCGGTCATTTTGTGCCCGCGTCGCGCGAACCGCAGGGCCTTTTGACGAGTTGAGAATGCGAAACTGAATGCCTGCTTCGTCGGTTGCGATGGCCATCGCGCCGCCAAGTGCGTCAACTTCCTTGACCAGATGTCCCTTGCCGATGCCGCCAATAGAAGGATTACAGCTCATCTGGCCGAGCGTTTCGATGCTGTGAGTAAGCAATAACGTCTTTGCGCCGACGCGCGCAGCTGCAAGCGCAGCCTCGGTGCCAGCGTGGCCGCCGCCAACAACGATCACATCGAAGCGTTCCGGATAAATCATTTTGGAGTTGGTGCAGCCGGTGTTTCACGTGAAACATAAGCCAGAAAAGGAGTCCCTATTCTAGCGAGGGCTGATGGTTTGCGTTGTGTCTGTTGGCCGCAAAAGTGCGTAGGGACGAATTTGTTTCACGTGAAACATTACCAATTCTGTGATTTTGGTTCAAGTTTGCCTTGGCGAACCTGGTCTGTCACGTCAGTGAATCTGTTGCCGCGCCAACCAAAAAACCGCGCGTCGGGCAGAGTTGAGAGGCTTTCTGTCGGCAAACGATAGCGGTAGCGGATGCTGCTCCAAGTGGAATCCAGCTTAGATAACCCATTTCCAGTTTCAATGGCACGTAGCGGCAAATCAACGGGCGAAAGGCTCGACGGAAACGCAAACAACCAAGGCGTGCTTTCTGTCATTACGTAACAACGCCACACTGCGTCGGGCATCGTTGTCCGGGCCTTTACCGTAACGTCAGAAAACATCCGGAAATACGGGTGAGCAGCCTGCGTGCCGAGAAATACAAACACGCAGGGCTGATTGGAGACGATACCTGATTCGATTGCTTCGGTAGCCGCGAGAGAAACTGGCCGGACTTCATCGCGCGTCCAGCGCGCAAACGCTTCGGGCAAGGGGCGTGCCGCCAACGCCGCAACCAGCGTGGTGCTGACAATCGTTAGAGCCACAATTTTGCTCAGGCGTGCGTCGGCGACAAGTAGGGCCATCGCCACGCAAGCGGCCGCCCATGGCGCATAGTAAAACCGCGCAAAGGTAACGGTTCCAAACGAGTTGCCGTCGAGCATGATGGCGAAGTTTTTTGCGAGTGGGGTTTGCACAATGAAAGCCGCCATTGCCACAAGCACTGCGCCGGCAAGTAACAGGATGGACGCCCTAGTGACACCGCGTCGCCAAATCAGCGCCGCGAGCAGTGCGGTTAACAGCCCTCCCGCTAACCACGGCAGACGCTCGCCGCCGATTATCAACTCCGTTAACTTGGGCAATAGCAAAACCATGGTGGCGGCGCCGGCCAAAATTTGGCCGATCGGATCAGCACTTGCCAAGAAATAGGCATCGGTGACAATGACACGCCGCACAAAAAACGCGCCCGCAATCGTGCTGCTGAGCAGTCCGAAAAACACTATTCGGCGCTGCCACTCGACCCCGCTCGCCCCTAGACTCAAACACGTCAGCGCTGTCGCCACTGGATAGGCCAGCTCTTTGCTCCAACAGGCGGCAAGTGCGGCGAGCATGGCCAGCGGCAACGCTAGCAGGTTGCCGCGTAGCATGCGAAGCATCGCAATTGCCTGTAGCAGCAGAAATCCAACGGCAAGCAAGTCGAAGCGATTGGATGGCCACAGTATCGTCGCAAGCGAAAACGGACCGAGTGCGAAAAGTACGACTCCAGCAATTACGGCCTCTGTACGTAGAGCAAGCGCTCGCAACAGGAGCCAGAGCACGCTGACATTCGCCGCGTGAAGCGACAGATTAATCAGGCTGTGCGCGCTGTAGTCCAGACCGAAAAGCCGCGTCGCCACCCACCACGACAACACGCCAAGGGGTCGAAAGTAATAGGGTTCGTAGAAGTGACTTTGCCAAAACGCAGCCAGCGGCGTGTCGACCATGCGCGCTGTGGCGATGAACACATAGTCGTCGGCGACGAAATCACCGCGCGTCGCAGGCAGATAGAGCCATGCCAAAAATACCAGCAAGGGCGGCAACAAAAAAAACGCTAGAGAACGTCGTTTTTGTACTAATTCAACAGAAAGTAAACGTCGTTCTTTCATCAGTTTCTGCTTGCATTCGTTCATAAGCGTGGATCGAATCCGCTTCTACATAATGTCGGTTTTTGTAACTCTCCGGCGGCCGTCGTAACAATAAAAATGCGACGTCTAGGCAACAGCTTTTATCGTACACGTACAGCCATTCTTGCTTAGCGCAGCAAAAGACCGTTTATCGACATATAACTAATATCGAACTTAGCCCCAATTGAATATGGGGTTCAGGCCAAAGCTGATAGCATTTTCGCGTGGAAAAACACGATAAAAGCAACAATTCAAATGGAGTGATTGGCTCGGTCGATGCAAGCGGACCTAATACTACTCCGCTCGCGCTGGCCCCTGCCCCGCCCGACGCCCATCCACCACGCGGTTTTGTGATGTGGTTGTCACTGGCGCAGCTTATCAGTTGGGGCACGCTGTTTTATGTGTTCTCGTTGCTGCTCGCAGATTTTGAACGTGATCTCTCGCTGTCGCGTATCGATGCAGCGCTGGCATTCAGCCTTGCGTTGTTGACCGAAGGTGTGTTGGCTATTGTCGTAGGCCGCCTAATTGAGGCAGGGCGGGCGCGGGCGGTGATGTGTGCGGGGTCGGCGCTGGCGGGCACAAGTTTTATCGTCATCTCGCTGGTGCAAACGCAGTGGCAACTTTATGCGGTGTGGATCGCCGTGGGCATTGCGATGTCGGGCACGCTATATCAGCCCGCTTTCTCCGTGTTGATCCGCCGTTACCCGCA
>JACMNN010000258.1 GCA_014378555.1 Burkholderiales bacterium
CCTTGCGCCTGCGCAATCACCGGCACGTGTGGCGAGGTGAATGCGCCGACGGTTACGCCAAGCGCCCCGGCAGCTATGACCGAGGCGAGAAGGGACTTGTTCATTGCTTTTCTCCTAAAACTTCAACGTCGACATCGACATCAACTGCAATACACGGGAACACGCGAACAGGGCTAAACGAAATTTACTTGCGGACCAGTCCGTTGGCAATAGCACGAACCGTTGCCGGTCGAGCCTCACCGAATGCTGTGATCAGCTGGTCATTAGATTGCCGTGAAAACACCTGATGACTTCCTTGTACGGACGCACCCACCGAAACGGTTTCGCCGGCGGGTAACGGCGCGGCATACACCGACACCGAACTTAGGCCATCCGAGTAGACCAACTGCGACACCGGGTCGGTTCGGCCCGGCAAAGAGCGCATAAACGTCTCGCGAACTTTGACAAAGCCCGCCGGAAGCGCCTTTGCCATCCATCCCGTATCAATCCTTAACCCGCTAAGGGGTAACGTGCGGTCGATTCGCCAGTTTGCAATACTGTTGGCGAGTGTTGGCTTGACCTGATCGCGAGAAATCTTGCCACCGATCTGGATATCGCTGAAGGTGATCTCCTCGATCACCGTGCCGCGCTCGTCGAGCACGCGTCCGCGAAGCCAAAGTCCCGTTTTGAGTTCGGTCCAGAGCTTGTGCCAAAAGCGGAATTCGTCATTCGGCTCGAATAACCAGACCTGCGCATCTTGTCCGGCAACCCGCTCGATCTCTAATTTTTTCACCGTGAAATGCTGGGATAGCGTGGTCATTTGCCGCGGCAACAGCGACGGGAAGCCTTGCCGACCGGTGCGCGGCTCAATGCGCATGACGCGCGCATCGGGGATATAGCAGGTCAACTCTTCGTTAACACGCACCACCTCAAACGGCGCGCCGTCGAGCGAGGTGATGCGCTCCATTTCGACGCCGTTTTCGTACATGTGAACGATACGCGAGGTCTCGGCGGCGCCGCGATGCTGATAAGTGATGGTTCCGGTGTAGTTCAGCGTCGCCGCAGCGTTCGCCGCCTGCTGCAGGATATGACCCACGCTGATCGCGGTGCTACTGGTCGGGTTAGAAACGCCCAACGTTGAGGATTGCGCCGCCGCACCTGTTGCGCCCAAACCGCCCAAGGCAAACGCCATAAACAGCGACGCGGTCGTCCAGCGGAAAGCGGGATCGCCGCCCGAGGAGACCAGAGTCACGTTACTAAATTGGCTCGATCTGCTCAACATTGCACCTATCTTCAATTTTGCGGGGCTCAGTTTGGTCACGTTGGCTATTGCGCCTGAACGATGACTGCAGGCCGCAAGTACTGACGCATCGGCGACAGGCTGGAGATGTCCGCGCTCTCCTGGTGCGCCTGCAGATACGCGTTGAAATCAGCCCGAACTTTAGTCGGCGCCACGCCCTTAATTACGTCGGCATCGGCCACCGTTACGACCGATGCCGCAGTTGCCACTTGCGGCGCAACAACCTGATCTTTGTACACAACCGTGCCCACGAAGCCAACCGCTGCAACCGCCGCCGCCGTTGCCCACGCGCGCCCCCCCCGACCCAAATGCGAGATCGACTTCATGGCCGTCATCAAGCTTCGTTCCTGCGCTTGAACGCGCAACCGCTTGCCGGCAGGTGCGATGATCGCAGGCTCGGCTGCAATTGCTGCGCGGATTGCCTCAGCACATCCTTTAGGTGTGTTTTCAAGACCGCGGATACAGTCGCCGACAAAGTGCATTTCGGCCCAGCAGTAGCGGCCTTCTTCACGAGCCAACGCGGTCATGGCCAGCTCGATCTCATGCGGCGCGATATCGCCATCCATCCAGCGCGAAATTTGCTCGCGCGCCAAAGCCGAGTCTGCGGTCGATGACGTTGCCACAGTAGTGTTTTTCATTTCAGAATTCATGGTTACCATCTCCTGTCTTCTCGTGTGTCCAGCAAGGGTCGCAGTTCAGTCGCAATTGCCTCTCGGGCGCGGAATATCCGGCTGCGCACCGTTCCGATCGGGCAATCCATCGCCGCTGCGATTTCCTCGTAACTCAAACCCTCAATTTCGCGCAGCGTTACCGCCGTACGCAGATCTTCAGGGAGTGCGGCCATCGCTCGGTTTACAGCCTCTGCGATCTGTTTACTCGCATATTCGGCATCCGGGGTAGCAACGTCGTGTAGACCGGTGTTACGGTCAAAAGATTCCGCATCGTCGTCATCATCTGAAATCAAATCGCTCTGCGGAACGATTCGCCGCGCGGGGCTGGCCAAATAGTTTTTGGCACAGTTAATGGCAATGCGATAAATCCAGGTGTAGAACGCTGCGTCGCCACGAAACGTCGGCAGCGCCCGGTACGCTTTGATGAACGCCTCTTGCACGACGTCATCCACTTCGCCCGAGTCGCGCACAAAACGCGCGACTAGCCGTTGCACCTTGCGCTGGTATTTGAGAACAAGCAAATCGAATGCACGCTTGTCGCCAGCCTGCACGCGTTCTACGAGTTCCTGATCGACCGCGCGGTCGCTCATCAGCGATATCCCTTTTTTATTGTGTCCGCCTTGTGTTGAGCATTAGGTCTGCCTGAATGACCGTCAGGCGTTGCAAAAAGTTCACACCGGAGGGTCATTGGCGATTTAACTTTAAATGGGGTTGCAGTCGTCCCACTTCAATGCCGCGCACCGACTTGATTGATACCAGCGACCAGTTTGCGAGCAGCGCACGCGCTTCGTCGTCAAGCATATCGAGTTGCTCAAGCGCGCTGCAAAAAGCAACCATCAGCGCCTTGCCATTGCCATCGCTCACCTTGGCTGCAATGCCAATGCCACGCGACCGGCTGGCGAGCGTCTGCACGCCATCGGCACCGGCCTTGGTCGCCCAATCGCCACGGCCTGCTTTAGCTAGCGCTAAATCGTTGCGACCCTCACCCGACACCATCTCGGGATGTGCTGCCATCGCCTCAAACAATGTGCGCGGTGCGGCGCCGTAACGAGCGTCATCATCGGTGCTGGACAGCCACGCAAATGCTCGCGCCAGGCCGCGGAGCGGCACCGCAAAATTGGGCGCGCTGCAACCGTCAGTGCCGCACGGCATCGCAGCGGGATTTGGCTCACCGATGGCATAGGCCACGGCGTCACGAATGCGTTGCTGAACCGCGTTTTCGGGCTCAAGATAGGTTTCGGTCGCGGCCGACAGCAGCTTCGCCTGCAACAACATGCCCGAATGTTTGCCGGAGCAGTTGTGGAAATAGGAATTCCAGCGCTTGCCCTCTTCCGGTTTTTGGTTGTTCCATTGATACCAGTACGGCGCATGGCTGCCACACTGCAGCGCGGCGTCGTTCAGGCCAATTTTTGCCAGCAGGCGCTGCGCGGTTTCAGCATGAATCGCCTCGCCGTTGTGACTGGAACAGAGCAGCGCGATTTCTTTCGCGGTCAGGCCGTATTCCGCAAAACGCGGATTGGCAACCAACGGCAAAGCCTGCAACGGCTTCAGCGCAGAACGGGTAAATACTGGCGCATCAACATCGCCCACGCTGGCAAGCAGTTTTCCAGCGCGGTCAACGACGGCAAGCGAGCCGTAAAACACATTTTCAGGGTAGCCGCCGCGGGTGCTAACGGCAATCGGAACATGTTTAGGTAAATCGGCTAAATCAGGAGCAGCGTTTTTCATTTTTCTATTGTTTCATGATGCTGTGACGTGGACGCAATCGCGTGTTTGCCGAGAAACTTGGTCAATCAAGGCTTAAACGATTTTTATCAAAAAGTCGAGCGCTAACTGGAGATCAGTTAAATCCTATTTCTCGATGATTTTGTAGGAGATCTGCGCTTCTAATTTACGCGTGGGTCAAGCGTAGCGGTGGTTTTGACTCGTTTTTTGCCCGCATCGCTGATTTTTCGCCACCAAACAGCCAGATATTACCGCTCGTCTGGCCGCCTAAGATAAATCTTGTATTGCTGCATTATGCTTATGTCATTATAAAATTAGGCATGAATAATTCTGTGATTAATCGAGGATTCACGCTCATTGAGGTGATGATTGTTGTCGCGATAGTCGCCATTTTGGCTGCGATCGCGCTCCCATCGTATCAACAGCAGATCATCAAATCGAACCGAGCTGCGGCGAAGGGCCAAATGCTTGACATCGCGAATCGCGAACAGCAGTATTTGTTGGCCAATCGAGCGTATGCGGCCAAAACACAGCTTGAAACCGGCGGCTATGCGCTGCCAACCGAAGTTAGCGCCCGTTACAGCTATGACGTCACCGTGGGAACGGCTAGCGCTCCGTCTTACCTGATTACATTCACAGCCATCGGCGCGCAAGCAACTGACGGCGCGCTTACGCTTGACAGTCAAGGCGTCAAGTCGCCCACCGACAAATGGTAATCCCATTGCCGTCTCTCTCACGCCACCTGCGGCGGCAGCGGGGCTTCAGCATGCTCGAGGTGCTAATCACCATTGTTGTGGTGTCGCTAGGCCTGCTCGGCATGGCCGGGCTGCAAGCTCGGGTACAAGTCTCGGAAGTAGAGTCTTATCAACGCGCTCAGGCACTGCTGCTGCTAGCCGACATGGTCAACCGAGTCGCCACCAATCGCAGCGTGCCTGCGACCTACGTCACCAACTCGCCATTGGGGGCGGGCATGACGTGCCCGACCACTCCCACCACACTGCAACAAAATGATTTCGTCGAATGGTGCAACGCACTGCAGGGTGCGGCCGAGACGTCGGGTAGCAATAAGCTAGGAGCGGTCATAGGCGGACGGGGCTGCATTGAAAGCATCGGCAATGGCCAATACATGGTGACAGTGGCGTGGCAAGGATTGAATCCTATTGCCCCCCCGCC